>JAYEJU010000056.1:0-55461 GCA_034660655.1 Patescibacteria group bacterium
TGGAGCTGAAGATATTAAAAAAGATGATGATGATTTAATAATTTATACTAAAAGAGAAAAATTGCAAGAAGTAAAAGAAAAAATAGAAAAAAATAATATTAAAATTGAAAGCGCGGAAATTGAATTTATTCCAAAAGAAATAAAGAAAATAACAGAACAGAAAGAAATAGAAAAATTACAAAAATTATTTGAAGCGTTAGATGAATGCGATGATGTGAATAATTTTTATACAAACGCTGATTGGGAATAATTTTTGTTGATTGGGTTAATTTCTTTTGTCATTCCAGCGAAGGCGGGAATCTCTAAATATAGAGTATTTTATATAAATAGATTCCCAATCAAGTTGAAAATGACATTATAAAGAAAAAGGACTACATGATAAAATCACATAGTCCTTAAAAGGTTTTTTCGCCCACGGGGAGAGATTTTATCTCTCAATTTTAATCTGTTTAACAGACTAAAATTCCTTTTTTAACCCGCCGTTTATTATCTGTCAGGGGAACGACGCCCCGTTTTGCTCCTCGTTTTATAACATTCTATTCTTCCTTTTTTATGGGTTTATATTTTTATTTTTTAATTTTATATTATAATATAAAAATAGATTATGTTAATAGATGCGCCAAAAAATGAAATTATTTTAGGCATTGATCCAGGATTTGCGATCGTAGGTTATGGATTGATTAAAAAAGATAAAAATAATAATATTTTTGTAATTGATTATGGGGCAATTGATACTCCCACAAAAGATATTTTTCCTGATCGGTTGAAACAAATTTATGTTGAATTAGAAAATGTTATTAAAAAATACAAGCCTGATATAGTCGCGGTGGAAAAATTATTTTTTTATAAAAATGTAAAAACAGCGATAGAAGTTGGGCAG
Organism: Patescibacteria group bacterium; assembly: GCA_034660655.1. NCBI lineage: Bacteria > Patescibacteria group bacterium. Next base: position 881 of record JAYEJU010000056.1, read on the forward strand.
GCAAGGGGGGTTATAATTTTAATAGCAATTCAAAATAAACTTCCTGTTTTTGAATATACGCCCTTGCAAGTCAAGCAGGCTGTTGCTTCTTATGGTAGAGCGGATAAAAAACAAGTTCAGGATATGGTAAAAATATTATTAAATTTAAAAGAAATTCCCAAACCAGACGACGCTGCTGACGCTTTAGCAGTCGCTATCTGTTGCGCAAGCAGTTTGAAAGCAGAAAGTCTGTAAAATTGGAAGTTAGAATAAATTGTAATTACCAATCGATTTGGTAATATTTAATGGCTTAAAAAAAATTTAAAATTGTTAAATATGTTAATAGACACTCACACCCATACAAATTTTAAAGATTTTAAAGATGATTATAAAAATGTTATTGGCAGATCATTAGAAAATAATACTTTGTTGATAAATATTGGATCGCAAATCAGCACATCAGAAAGAGCAATTAAAATCGCTAATGAATATAATAAAGGTGTTTACGCGACAGTTGGATTACATCCAATACATTTGCAGGATTTTTATGTTAGCGAGGGGGATATGCAGTTTAAAAGCAGAAAAGAAAATTTTAATTATGATAGTTATAAAAAATTAGCTGAAAATAAAAAAGTTGTCGCGATTGGCGAAATCGGCTTGGATTATTTTCATATAAAAGACAGGGCAGTTGATGAAATAGACGATAAGCAAGAAGAAAAAATTAAAAAACAACAAAAAGAAATTTTTATAAAACAATTTAAGTTAGCGCAAGATTTGGGTTTGCCTGTGATGATTCATTGCCGCGACGCGCATAATGATCTGATAGAAATTTTGCGAAAATTAAAAATAGATTATCCTAAGGCGAAAGGAGTTATCCATTGTTTTAATCAAGATTTGATTATTGCTAAAAAATATTTTGATTTGGATTTTTTAATTTCTTTTACAGGAATTATTACTTTTGCAAAAGGATTTGATTGGATAAAAGATATTCCAGAAGATAGATTTATGGTAGAAACGGACGCTCCATATTTAACTCCGAATCCTCATCGTGGAGAAAGAAACGAGCCAGTTTATGTAAAATATATTGCAAAGAAAATTGCTGAAATTAGAAATGCAAGTTTTGAAAAAATAGCAAAAATAACAACTAAAAACGCTAAAAATTTTTTTCAAATTTAATAATTTAAAAATGGAGCAAGAAAAAACAAAAATATATATTGTAGCAACTCCAATCGGCAATTTAGAAGATGTAACTTTTAGAGCTGTTAAAATTTTAAAACAGGTTGATTTTATTTTGTGCGAAGACACCAGAATAGCAAAACGGCTTTTAAATAATTATGAAATTAACACTCCAACTATTAGTTATCATCATCATTCTGGAAAGTCTAAAATAGATAGTATAATAAAATTAATCAATCAGAAAAGAGATTTGGCTTTAGTAACTGACGCAGGCACTCCTGGAATTTCAGATCCAGGAAATGAATTAATAGGAGAGATTTATAAAATGTCGTTAGATGTTTTAATAATTCCGATTCCTGGCTCGTCAGCAATTTTAACTTTAGCGTCTGTTGCTGGAATTAATATGCAAAAATTTATTTTTTTAGGATTTCCTCCACATAAAAAAGGCAGAGAGAAATTTTTTAAACAAGTCGCAAATAGCAAAATTCCAGTGATTTATTATGAATCCCCATATCGTGTATTAAAAAATTTAGAATTGTTGCAGAAGTTTTGTGATAAAAAAGTAATAATCGGAAGAGAGATGACGAAAATATTTGAAGAGATTGTCAGAGGCGAAATAAGCGATGTTTTAAAATATTTTAAAAATAAAAAAATAAAAGGCGAATTTACTATAATAATACACTAATTTTAACTAATATTTTATGAAGTTTTATGTCACAACTCCGATATTTTATATTAACGCAAAACCGCATATCGGCCACGCTTACACAACTATAGCGGCTGATGTTTTGGCTCGCTATCATAAAATAATTGGAGATAAGACATTTTTTTTAACTGGCGTTGACGAGCATGGCGCAAGTATTGAAAAAAAAGCTAAAAAAGCTAATCTTGATCCTAAAAAGTTTGCTGATAAAATTTCAGCTGAATTTCAATTAACATGGGATGAATTAGATATTTCAAATGATTTTTTTATTCGCACAACAGAAGCAAAACATAAAAAAACTGTTCAGAACGCTTTACAATATTTGTATGATAATGGAGATATTTATTTAGGGAAGTACGAGGGGCTTTATTGTAAAGGATGCGAGCAATACAAAAGCGAAAAAGATTTAATTGATGGAAAATGCCCTGATCATCAAAAAAATCCAGAAAAAATTAGCGAGGAGTGTTATATGTTTAAAATGTCAGCTTATCAGGATAAATTGTTAGAACTGATTAAAACTGATAAACTAAAAATTAGGCCGATTGAACGCAAGAATGAGATTTTAAATTTTTACAAAGACGGATTAAAGGATATTTCTTTTTCTCGCAAAAATGTGAAATGGGGGATTCAGCTTCCTTGGGATAAAAGCCAGACTGTTTATGTTTGGGCAGACGCTTTTTTAAATTATCTAACAGGCTTGGGATGGGATGGAAATTTAAAAAAAATTCCAGAAATGTGGCCAGCTGATATTCATTTAATGAGCAAGGATATTTTGCGTGTTCATTCAACAATTTGGTTGGCAATGCTTTTGGCCTTAGATTTGCCATTGCCAAAGCAATTATTTATTCACGGTTATTTTTTAATAGATGGGCAAAAAATGAGTAAGTCAATTGGAAATGTGATTGCGCCAAAAGATTTAGTTAAAAAATACGGGGTTGACGGAACAAGGTATTTACTTATGAGCGCTACGCCATTTGGACATGATGGAGATGTTGGCTTGAAAAAATTTGATGAAAAATATAATGCTGACTTGGCAAATGGTTTAGGAAATTTAGTGGCGCGATCAATAACGCTTGTTGAAAAAATGCAAGATGTCGGAATAAAAATGCAAAACATAAATAAAAAATTACAAATTACAAATTCCAAATCACAAATAAATCCCAAATTACAAATTTCAAATTATAAAATTGATAAATCGTGGAAAAATTACATGGATAGTTTAAAAAATTTGCAAATAGATAAAGCAATCGATACTTTTAAAAGCGAGATTAAAATTTTAGATAATTATATTACTTCTACTAAACCGTGGGAGATGATTAAAAATAAAGATGAACAAGTCAAAGTTATAATGTATTTTATTTTAGAAAAATTACGGCATATCGCGTGGATGCTTTTGCCGTTTATGCCTGATACTGCTGAAAAAATTTGGGAAAGTTTAGGATTAGATATTACAGAAGAAAAAGAAAAAAAATTTTCAAAAGCTACAAAATGGGGCGGATTAAATCCAAAAACAAAAATTAAAAAAAGTAAACCATTATTTCCAAGAATTAATTAGTTATTATATAAACAAAAATAAAAAATTTCATTGATAAAATTACGATTTTTTTATTTTGTTTAAAAAAAGAAATATGCTTAAAATCAAAAAAAGTCATTTTTTTATGACAGTAGGATTGATTTGTTCTTTTGTTTTTATGTTTAATTTTGTTTTTGCTTGCGACACTTGCGATGACAATAGCGACAGCAACGATAGTAGTGTTGTTGATTCTATTATTTTTTCAGGAGATAACGCCAATGTTAAATGGACTGTTAATGGGTATTCTAATAAGGGATTTAAAGTTGTTTGGTCAAAAAATCCAAATCCAACTTATCCAACAAGAAGCGGAGATAAATATCATTATCACTCCAGTTTGAATAAAGATTCTGACACCTTAACGGCATTTGACGGGAATGGAATTTATTACGCGCGCGTATGCGAATATTTAGGTGGTAAATGCGGAGTCTATAGTAACGAAATAGTAATTGAATTATCTGATTCATCAAATAATAATAAGGAAGAAACAACAACTAATAATCCAGTTGTATCTATTAAACTAAGAGTTGAAGGAATAAAAATAAAATGGAAAACTAATGGTTATTCCGCTAAAGGCTTTAAGATTTCTTGGTCAAAAAATCCAAATCCAACTTATCCAACAAGAAGCGGAGATAAATATCATTATTATTCAAGCCCAAGCCAGTCAAGCGACACATTAAACGCTTTTAACGGCGATGGAATTTATTATGTCAGAGTCTGTGAATATTTAGGAGGTGTTTGTCGTATTTATAGCAATGAAGTAACTATTAATTTGCAAAAAGACGAAGAAATAAAAAAAATTGAAAATAATAGTAAATTATTAGCTGAAAATAAATTAGATGATATTTTAGCTGAATTAAAAGAATTAAGAAATTTAGTAAGAGAACAGCAAGATCAAATTAAATATTTGCGCTCTTTAGTTGACGATATGAATCAAATCACAAGTGGTATGCGGTCAGCAATTAATAACTTTATTTCTTACGGAGTTGACGAAAATACTAAATGGCTGGGCGCTGGAGAAAGAGCAGCGGTAATTTATTCTTATAAAAGTGCTTTTGGAAGATTGCCTTCCACAGAAGAAGATTTAACAGATACAATAAAGATTGCTAATGGACGATGGCCAAGCGCTGTTAGCGAGGAAGCATTAGAACGCGCTAAAGAAAAATTTAAAGTTATTTATTTACGCGAAGCAGATACTAATAATTTTAAAGATGACGCGGCAGTTACAATTATGGCTTATGGATTAAGACAAAGATCGGAAAATAGAAATTTGAATTCAGAAAGAAATGGTTTGAAAATTTTCCAATCAATTTTTGGGCACTTGCCGGAAACAACAGAAGATTGGAATGCTCTTCAATCAATTACTTATTCAGGATCAACAAGATAAAATATAAAATAAATTTATGATAATTTTTGATGTTATATTATTAATAATTTTAACTGTTTTTGTTGTCTGGGGATTATTTGCCGGATTTATTGAAGCGCTTGGGTCTTTAGTTGGAATTGTTTTAGGCATAATAGTTGCTGGAAAGTATTATATTGTTTTTTTTGGATGGTTTGATTGTTTTTTGCCTTTAGGAGACAGAACATTAAAAGTAATTGCTTTTTTAATAATTTTTATTTTAACAGCCAAGTTAGTCGGATTGTTGTTTTTCATAATAGACAAAATTTTTAAGTTGATTTCTATTATTCCTTTTTTAAAAACAATCAATCGTTTGTTAGGCGCGATTTTAGGATTAGCTGAGGGAGTTTTTATTGCGGGAGGATGTGTTTATATAATTAGCAAATATCCTATAAATTTATGGTTTGAAAATTCTTTACTGAATTCAAAATTATCTCCAATATTGTTAAAATTTTTTCATCCGCTTGTCGCGCTTTTGCCTAAAATTTTACAGGAGATAAAAAGTTTGATATAATAATTTTAACCACTCATTTAATAATTAGGAAAATATGAAATGGCATATAATATCTAAATTTGGTTTAATAGGCGCGGTTATATATATAATAATATGCGCTGGTTTTTTTATTTTCGCAACTAAATTTTGCGCTATTTTATATGATGGCTGGGGCGGCTTGGCATGTGCGTATTCAATACTTATTCCAGCAATGCCATGGATTTTATGGTGGGACAAATTATTATACTCATTTTTAATTAATTTAGTTATTTTTTATATCATTGGAACAAGCATTGAAAGGTTAATCATAAAAAAAAGAAAATCAGATTTTCAAAAACCTACTTTTTAAATTTAACCATATTTATTTTAGAAGGTTGACAAGGATATTAATAATCATTTAAAAATTAAAATATTAAAAATTATTTTTTATGCTTAGAATTAACAAAGATATTTGCATTGGATGCGGGACTTGCGAGAGCCTTTGTCCCGAAGTTTTTGAAATGAACGACGCTGACAAAGCAAAAGTAAAACCAAAAGCGCCAAATGGAATAAGCTGTATTCAAGAAGCAATTGATTCTTGTCCAGTGCAGGCAATTAGTAAATAATTTTGAATTACAAAATTATCAAAATGTCATTTCGACTGAGTCGAAGGCAAATGGAGGGTTTGTCGTTGCCTGTCCCGCAGAATTGCGGGGAGCGTAGCCGAATGGGAATCTTTTAATCTAAAGATTCTTTCCCGCCGTATGGCGGGATTTCACTCGCTCAGAATGACATTAATATTATATTTAGGATTAAAAAATAATATGTTTAAAGCTAAATATGACATTATAACAATTGGCGGGGTAACCAGAGATTTTTTTGTTTTAACTGAAAAAGGCGTAATATTGAGCAAAAAAAATATAGTTGCGAAAAAATTTTTGTCTTTTGAATTAGGATCTAAAATTTACGCGCAAAGTTTACGATCAAGCTTAGGTGGGGGTGCCTGTAATACAGCTGTTGGATTTTCAAAATTAGGGCTGAAAACTTCAATTAAAATTTGCGTTAATGAAAAAGAAGAAGGCGACTGGATTAAACAAAAATTAAAAGAGAAAAAAGTAGATATCAGCCAAGTTGTTAATACTAACAAAGAAGCTTCAGGATTTTCTTTCATAATTATTGATAGCGGAATTAAAAGCAAGGAGCATATTATTTTTTCTTGCAGAGGCGCTAACAAATATCTTAAAATAAATCCAAAAGAAAAATTTAACACAAAATGGTTTTACCTTTCCTCTTTTTCCGGCGATAATTGGCAATCACAATTAAAAAATATTAATCAAATAATAAAAAATCAAAATATAAAATTAGCTTTTAATCCAGGTCGCAGGCAAATAAACGAAGGAATTTCAAAATTAAAATTTATTTTAAAAAATACGCAAGTTTTGATATTGAATAGAGAAGAAGCAATAGAATTAATTTTGTTAAAACATTATTATAGCCAAGCTCCACATATTAAATTATTGTTAAAAGAGCTATATGTTTATTCTCCAAACTTAATTATTATTACAGACGGAACTAACGGCGTTTACGCTTATGACGGAAAAAAATTTTATAAGCAAAAAAGTTTAAAAGTAAAAGTAATAGACACAACTGGAGCTGGCGACGCGTTTTCTTCGGGATTTATTTTTGGTTTTATCAAATATAAAGGAGATATTAAAAAAGCGTTAAAGCTGGGCGTAAAAAATGGAGCAAGTGTTGTTAAAAAAATAGGCGCGCAAGAAGAGCTGTTGGATATTTTTTAATTTTTAATTTACCAGCTGGTAAATTAAAAATTAAAAATTTTATACCTTATAGTCTTGACAAAAAGCAATATTTTTTTTATTCTTAATATTATTATCGCGGGGTAGAGCAGTGGCAGCTCGTTGGGCCCATAACCCAAAGGTCGCAGGTTCGAATCCTGCCCCCGCAACATGAAGTTTTATTTGTATATTTTACAAAGCAAAAAAATAAAAAAAACAAGTAATGAATAAGGAGGCAAAAAAGGGTGAAGAAAATAGAGGAAAGAATAGGTAAAAAAGTTTTTTGTTGTAAAGATAAAAAAAGAAGGAATGGGACTATAGTTTCGGATTCAGACCCTGAAAAATTGATTGTCTATTTTGACAATCACATCATAAAAAATTGCGCAGGTTGCAGGTTTTTGGCAAAATGAGATATTATAAATTAGTGTGAAACAGGCGTTTGAAAAAACGCCTTTTATTTTTAAAACATTAAAAAGAATACTATTGACTATTTTAAAAAATAATATAAACTATTATAAGTTAGCGTTTTAAGAAAGGGTCGGTACCAAAGCGGTCAAATGGGGCTGACTGTAAATCAGCTGGCTTTGCCTTCGGGGGTTCGAATCCCTCCCGGCCCACAAATCAAAAATTAAATTAATCTATCATGCCCTTAAAAATTAATTTCCTCTGTTTTTAAAACGGACAAAAGGGCAGAAGTTCTGTATTTTAATTAATTAAGTGATTAAAATATAGGAATAAAAGGAAAAATTTATGTCTAAAAAAATAGAACTTTCAGAGATGCTGAAAGCAGGATTGCATTTTGGCCATAGTGTTTCAAAATGGCATCCTAAAATGGAGCCTTACATTTTTACTTCGCGTAACGGAATTCATATTATTAATTTGGAAAAAACAGCTAAAAAGCTTGAAAAAAGTTTAAGTTTTTTAAAGGATTTGTCATCTAATGGCGGTGTAACGCTTTTTTTAGGAAGCAAACCGCAGATTAGAGATATTGTTAAAAAAAGCGCTATAGACGCTGGAGCGTCTTATGTTGTTGATAGATGGTTAGGTGGAACTATTACTAATTTTTCTGTTATTTTTAAAAGCATTAAAAGATATATTCTTTTAAAACAGCAGAAAGAAAAAGGAGAGTGGATAAAATATAAAAAGAAAGAGCAGTTAAGTTTAGGAAAAGAACTTGAAAAATTAGAAAAAAAATTTGGGGGGATAGAAGCACTAAAAAAAATTCCTGATGTTATTTTTGTGGCAGACGCTAAAAATGAAAAAACAGCAATAGCTGAAGCAAAAATAAAAAAAGTTCCTATTGTCGCATTGTGCGATACTAATGTTAATCCAGAAGAAATTGATTATGTAATTCCTGGAAACGACGATTCAATAAAAGGAGTCCAAATGATTTTGGATTTTGTCGCATCAGCGATAAAAGAGGGTAAAGAAATTTTTGATAAAAAGCCGGGTATGATTGAGGAAAAATAATTTGATCAAAAAGATTTATATACAAAAAAAACATATTTGAAATATGTTTTTTTTGTGGTCAATCACTATTTATTAGAATACTTATTACTTTTTCCTTTTTTCTTTTTGTAATTTCTTTTTAATTTAGGCAATTTAACGCCTGTTGTTTCTTTGATTTTCTTTTTTCTGGGCATAGGTTTTGTTATTTTTATTATTTTATGCGGGGACGAAGGGACTCGAACCCTCGGCCTTCTGCGTGACAGGCAGACGCTCTAACCGACTGAGCTACGCCCCCGTGTTAGCTTATAGATTTTAGCTTTACTAGCTTTTAGGAATTTTATTTATATTCTATAAGCTATAAGCTAATGAAGCTAATATTAGGTGGACGATGTAGGATTCGAACCTACGACCCCTTCGGTGTAAACGAAGTGCTCTAACCAACTGAGCTAATCGTCCAAAATTAATTATAAAATATTAAACAATAAGATTTATTATATCAAACCGCAATATTACTGGATATTATAAACCAGCTACCTGTCCCGTCGAATGGCGGGAAGCTAATCGTCCTGATCTGTTATTCTATTTTATCTTTCCAATAAAATTGTTTTTTGGTTTTGATGTACCAATCGCTGATATTTGAAAATCTGTCTGAAGGAATAATAACATTAGATATTTTTACGCCTTTTATATTATTGTCAATCATATAAGAATAAATTGGCTGATAAAGAAATATTGCTGGCGTTTCATCATTAAGAATTTTTTGAAATTCATTATATTTTTCTTTTCTTATTTTGACATCATTTGTCGCAAGGGCTTCTTCTAAAAGTTTATCAACTTTTTTATTGCTGAAGCTTGATAGATTCAGCCCGCCTTTTTTATTTTGCGATGAGTGCCAAAATTGGTAGGGATCAGGATCAAACCCAGTCATTTCTCCATAAAGCAGAATTTCATAATTTTTTTCCTCTATTCTATTTTTTATTTCTGGATTTTCTAATAATTCTATTTCTGTTTTAACACCGATATTTTCCCAATATTTTTTTATTATTTCTGTTATTTCAATGTTTCGTTTAGAATTAGCGGAAACTATAATAACTGTTAGTTCTTTGTCTTCTTTTTCTCCGTCAATAGTTATTTCTTTATGATAAAATTTATCATCTTCATTTTTTATAAATTTTAAACTTTCAATCAATTTTTTACTTTCTTCTGGATTAAAAATATGTTTTTGATTTTCTTTATCAATCCATTTTGTTTTTAATATAGGACCATCAACAATATTTGCTTTATTTTTCAGCAAATCATCAATTATTTTTTCCTGATTAACCGCTAAAGACAATGCTTTTCTGATTTCTTTATTTTTTAAAAGGTCATTTTTATTTTGATTTAAAAATAAAGCCGTGTATTGCTGTATTGGAAAAGAAAAATTATTAAGATGTTCTTTATTTTTTAATTCTTCCTCCATTTCTGTCGGTATAAAGCTTAATCCTTGGACGCTTCTTGTTTTTAACGCTTCTACGGCTTCAATATATGATGAGAAAAAAACAAGAGACAAATTTTTAATAAGTGGTTTTTTTGAATAATATTTATCATTTATTGTAAGTAAATATGATTTTATATTTCCTTCTTCGTCTTTTATAAAAGAGTCTGCTTTATACGGTCCAGATCCAATCGGTTTTAAATTATATTTAGCCAAATTAATATTTGTTAAACTAACTTCTTCCCAAATATGTTTTGGCAAAATGCCAAAAGTCAAAACAGAAATAAACGGAGCATATGGTTCTTCAAGAATAAATTTTAATGTTCTATCATTGATTTTTTCAGTTTTTACCCCCTTAAAGCTAATGCCAAGAAGGCTTTTAACTTTTTGATACTTAGACAGTTCTACGGTAAAAATCACATCGTCAGCCGTGAGCGGTTCATTGTCTTGCCAGAGCAGATTTTCACGCAGATAAAAAATGTATGTTTTTTGGTCTTCGCTTATTTCATATTTTTCACAAAGATCAGGTTTTAACTTTTGGGTTTCTCCGTCATATTTTAACAATCCCGAAAATATCAATTTTACTAAATCAGCGTCCGTGTTGTTTGCTTGGCAAAACAGAGGATTTATGTATTGAGGACTGCCGACTATGGCTTCCGTATATGTTCCAGCGACAGTTGGTATCACTTGAATATGATTTAAATAAAAATTTATAGACAATAAAATCGCGCAAATACAAATAACAACGCTCAAAGATTTGATAATTATTCTTTCTTTGTTTGATAAAAAATGAGGCAATTTTCGCAACTGTTTTAATGTTGGAAAATGTGATTTCGACAGATTTAAAACCAATTTTTTATCTAAAGAATCTTGCAATATATTATCTGAGCGTTTTGTAAATATTTTTCCAATAATCTTATCAATTATATTGTTTATTTTATTTTTTGTAGATATGATGAACAGTTTTATTTTATCCACGAATTTGGTGTTAATGATATAGAATTATATTAAATAACTAAGGCAATAACGCCTGTCCCTAAAAATATGACAACCAAAATAATTGTGCTTTTGAATAAAAATTTTTCAGCTCCTCTTTTCGCGCTGTATATATCATTTGATCCTCCAAATATCCCTGATAATCCTGAACCTCTTTGTTGCATTAAAATAAAAATAATTAACAGCAAGGCGCTTACTAATTGTAAAACAATTAAAAAATTTTCCATAATTTTAAATTAATTTTAATAATTGACTTGTAACAAAATTAATTATGATATAAGTCTATTATAAAATTAACAAGAAATTTATATTTAGTCAATAGAAAAAACAAAAATTCATATTTTAAATTTCACAAACGCGAAAAAATGTGTTAATTTGTATATGAGTTACATTATTATCTATATAGTAGCAAAATTAAAAAAATAAAATATAATTTGTAAAATTTTGAGTTTTAAGTTTTGAATTTTAAAAAATATATGTTGAGCAAAAATAAAAAAATATGGCTTATTGCCGTTGATATGGGGTATGGGCATCAACGCGCGGCTTATCCTTTAGAAAAATTAGCTTATAGTGGAGATATTATTAATGTTAATAGTTATAAAGGCATACCAAAAAAAGATTTGAAAAGCTGGCGCCAGAGCAAAAAATTTTATAATTTTATTTCGCGCTTTAAGAATTTTCCTTTGATTGGAAAGCGCGTTTTTAATATTTTTGACAGGTTCCAGTCAATTTCTCATTTTTATCCAAAAAGAGATTTGTCTAAACCTAATCTTCAGCTTTTGAGTACTATTTCTTTAATCAAAAAGGGCTGGGGAAAACATTTTGTTGAAAAATTAAAAAAGAAAAATATTCCTTTGGTTACTTCTTTTTTTGTGCCAGCTTATATGGCGGAGATTCATAATTTTAGCAATGATATTTATATATTGGTTTGCGACACTGATATTAGCAGAGCATGGGCGCCTTATAAGCCGAACATCAGCAAAATTAAATATTTGGCGCCAAACCATCGTGTTATTGAACGCCTTAAGCTTTATGGCGTTCCTGCAAACAGAATTTTTTTAAGCGGTTTTCCTTTGCCTTTGGAAAATTTGGGAAATAAAAATTTGGATATTTTGAAACGCGATCTTGGAAGCCGTTTGGTTAATTTAGATCCGAAGCATAAGCGTATTGACAAATACAAAGGAAGTATTATAAAGGAGTTGGGAAAGAAAAATTTTTTTTATCATAAAAAAAGAATATTGTCATTGACTTTTGCTGTTGGAGGAGCTGGAGCGCAAAGAGATTTAGGGATTGTTATCGTAAAAAGCTTAGCAGACAAAATTAAAAACAGAAAAATTCAAGTAAATTTAATAGCTGGGATTCATAACCATGTAAATCAGTTTTTTAAAGAAAATATTCAAAAGTTAGGGCTGAGAGCTGAACTAGGCAAGGGCATAAAAATAATTTTTGCTTCTGATAAAAATAAATATTTTAAAAAATTTAATCAAGTTTTAAGGAAAACAGACATTCTTTGGACAAAGCCGAGCGAGCTTAGTTTTTATGTTGCTTTGGGAATTCCGATTATTATGTCAAGTCCGATCGGTTCTCAAGAAAAGTTTAATAAAAAATGGCTGATGGCGATCGGAGCCGGGATTCAACAGCAAAATCCAAAACATACTAATGAATGGCTATTTGATTGGCTTGAAGGCGGGATTTTTGTTGAAGCCGCTATTAACGGATATTTTAAAGCTGAAAAATTTGGTTTGTTTAACATAGAAAAAATAGTGTTTGGCAATCCAGAAAAAATTAGCAAAAAGAGCGAAAAATATCCGCAATATTAAAATCAATTTTCAATTTTTTATTTTTTTAAATTTATTAAAGCTGTTGCCAGATTGATTATCAATTACAAATAAAATATATGTCTTCTACCACTGAAGAAATAAAATCAAGATTGGATATAGTGGAGGTTGTTGCTGAATATGTTAAATTAACTCAAGCTGGAAGTAATTGGAAAGGCTTATGCCCTTTCCATAATGAAAAAACACCGTCGTTTTTAGTAAGCCAAGAAAGACAATATTGGCATTGTTTTGGTTGCGGAGAAGGTGGAGATATTTTTACTTTTATAATGAAAATTGAAGGGTTGGAATTTTATGAATCTTTAAAATTATTGGCGAAAAAAGCAGGGATTGAAATAAAGCAACAAAATATACAAACAATTAATTTAAAAAATAAACTTTTAGATATAAATGAATTATCTAAAAAATTTTTTCATTATATTTTACAAAATTCGCATTCGGCTGAAAACGCAAGAAAATATTTAGAGAAAAGAGGAATTAAAAAAGAAACAATTGAAAAATTTGAATTAGGATGCGCTCCTAATTTTTGGGATAAGTCATTAAATTTTTTAAAATCAAAAGGATATAAAATAGAAGATATTTTTTTGGCTGGAATTGTTGTTAAAAAAGATAATAGATATTACGATCGTTTTCGCGATCGTTTAATTTTTCCAATAAATAATTTGCACGGACAAACAGTTGGATTTAGCGCAAGAGCTTTAAATAAAGAAGACAACGCAAAATATATTAACAGTCCGCAAACAGAAATTTATAATAAAAGCGAAATTTTATACGGATTAGACAAAGCTAAAAATAGCGCGCGCAAAAAAAACGAAATTATTTTAGTTGAAGGACAAATGGATATGGTTTCATCTCATCAGGCGGGGGTTGACAATGTTGTGGCAACTTCTGGAACTGCTTTGACTAAACAGCAAATTAAAATTTTAAAAAGATATTCTGATAATTTGTTATTAGTTTTTGATGAAGATCAAGCGGGATATAATGCTTTTAGAAAAGGTAGTCAAATAGCTGTTTTTTCCGAAGCTTTTAAAACAGGAGCAAATTTAAAAGCAATTTATTTGCCTGACGGACAAGATCCCGATGATTGTATTAGAAAAAATCCAAAAGAATGGAAAGACGCGATTAAAAAAGCAATGCCATATTTAGAAAAATATATTAAGCAAGCATTAGATAAATTTGATATGGATAGTGTTGAAGGCAAAAAATCAATTTTGAATTTTATGAAAATTCTTGCTATCGTTCCCAGCAAAATAGAGCAAGATTATTATATAAAAAAATTGTCGCAAATTTTAGGTATTGACGAAGAATGTTTAAGAGAAGATTTAGAAAATATTAAAGAAAAACGCGCAAACACTGTTGTAAAAAATGAGCAAGTTGTTGCCGTTAAAAAGGATGGAAGTCTAAAATTAGCGGAACAGATTATTGCTTTATTGTTAAAATACCCTGATAGCGCGAGTTGTTTTAAAAGCAATTTAGACAAAGAAATTTTTATTAGTTCAGATTTAATTAAGATTTACGAAAAATTTTTTGATTTTTACAAAAACAAAAAAATAATGGGAAACTCAGAAGATTTTATTGATAGCTTTAAAGAAAGCAATGAGCAGTTATTCTATTTTTGCGAAGAATTTTTGTTGTTAGCTGAAAAGGATTTTTCAGATTTTGACAAAAAAGAAGCAAAAGAATATATAGTTGAACATTTAAAAAAATTGCAAAAATTTTATATTATAAAACAAAAGAAAATTTTAGAAAACAAAATAAGAAAAGCAGAAGAGCAGGACAGCGAGATCGTTGACGAATTATTGCAGGAAGCTTTTTTATTAGATAAAAAATTATTGGAGTTAGAATAATCAAAATATGATTAAAATATACAAAAATTCAATTCAGCAGAAAAAGCTGAGGCAGATAAAAAATTATGAAGTTCATAGCTGGATTTCTGTTGTCAGTCCGATAGAAAATGAAGCCAATGATATTGGCAGGCGTTTTAATATTTTCAAAGAAACAATGCAGGATTGCTTGGACGGCAATGAACTTCCAAGAATTAAAATTGAAAATAAAAACCTAATTGTTATTTTAAGAGTGACAGTAAAAAAAGATAATATTTATTCAACTTCTCCTTTAACAATTATTTTAAATGATAAAAATATTACGACCATAGCTTTGGAAGAAACAGATATAATTAATGATTTAAAAAGACAAAAGATAGAAGTCTACACAACCCAGCGTTCAAATTTTTTAATAAATATTTGCTTGTCAATAATCAATTATTATCAAAAAAATATAAATTCGATAACAAAAGATGTGCAAGCAAAAAAGAAAAATATACAAAAAATTAGTAAAAAGGATGTTTTTCATCTAATAGAAATAGAGGAAATTTTGAATAATTTTATTTCTTCATTAGTTCCGAATATAAATGTTATTAAAAGAATTTTAAGCCATAATTATATTGACTTATATCAAAAAGACAAAAATTTAATTAGCGATTTGCTGGTTGACGGAGAGCAGGTTTTGGATCTGTGCAAAACAAATCTGAGAACCATAAATAATATTAGGGAAGGTTATTCAACTGTTTTGTCTATGCGATTAAACCAAATTATCCAGATTTTGACATATTTGACTGTTTTTTTAACAATTCCAATGATTATTGCCAGCGCTTACGGAATGAATATTAGGCTTCCGTTTTCAGGTAGCGAAAATATTTTTTGGATTTTACTGCTTGTAAATTTTTTGATTATGGGAATTGTTTTAGTTGGTTTTATTATATTCAAAAAAAGGCTGTGATTGATTTTTTGTCGTTGCGAGGAATAGAGTTTAAGCAAAGCTAAAATGAAATGACGAAGAAATTTTATGATTCATTTTGTTAATTAAATTAAAATAATAAGTTTAAATAATATGGTATATCTGGCTTCGCCATAAATAATTAATAATATGCAAAACAAAATATAGGAAATGCAGGAGAATATTATATTGCCTCAAGATTATGAGCAGAAGATTTTGTAGTGACTATAACTTTGGGCAGAGCGGAAAAATATGATATTATAACTATCAACACAAGCGGTAAAACATTAAAAATTTCTGTTAAAACTAGAATACTTGATAATATAAAAAGATTTCCTCTTTCTAAAAAAGACGAAATCGGAGGAGCTAAAAATTTTTACTACATATTTATAAAATTAAATGAATTCAAAACGGAGCCAGATTTTTGGATAGTTCCAAGTATAAGAGTAAACGAAATTATTAAAATTTCACATAGTAAATGGATTAAAGGTGTTCCTAAAAGGGGAAAGACACGAACAGATTGTGGCATTAGAAATTTTTGGTTAGAGATTAATTCAATAAGCAAGGGTTTATTTCCTAATAATTGGGAAACAGAATTGAAGAAATATTATAAAAATATTCATCAACTAAGAAAGATTTAGATTATTTATGCCAAAAAAAATTATTACAACTAAAATCGCTATATTTAAAGGTAAGAAAATAAGAAAGACTATTTATAATAATGAATGGTGGTTTGTTATTGTTGATGTCATTGAAGCATTAACGGATTCAACTAACCCTAAGCAGTATTTAAAAAATATGTTGAATCGAGATGAAGAATTGGCTGGAGGGTGGGTTCAAATTGAACACCCCCTTTTAATTGATACAAGAGGCGGAAAACAAATGATGAAATGCGCCAATACAGAAGGAATTTTTCGAATTATTCAATCAATCCCATCACCCAAAGCCGAACCATTTAAGCGTTGGTTGGCAAAAGAAAGAGACTTGGTCGTTCCATTGTTTTAAAAAATAATTTTAAAGCATTAGACTAGAAAGGGTTAAAATCAGGAACTAAAAAAAATTAAAATAATTTGTGTTAATATCATTTAAAAATGTCATATTTGACGAAATTAATTATAATAATTTTTTAATTTATTATTAATTTTATGACAAAAATACGAACAAGATTTGCTCCAAGCCCGACTGGGTCTTTACATATAGGCAGTGTAAGAACTGTTGTTTTTGATTATCTTTTGGCAAAAAGCAAGGGGGGGGATTTTATTTTACGGATTGAAGATACAGATCAAAAAAGGCAAATAAAAGGAGCAATAAAAAATTTAATTGAAATTTTAGATTGGCTGGGAATAAAATTTGACGAAGGTCCTGTTGTTGGTGGAAAATTTAGTCCTTATATTCAGACTGAACGGCTTGATATTTATAAAAAATATATTGATCAACTTCTTAAAAAAGGAGAAGCTTATTATTGTTTTTGTTCTGAAAATAGATTAAAAGGATTGCGTGAAACACAAATCAAAAATAAACAAGCGCCAAGATATGACAATCATTGCAGAAATTTGAAGCCAGAGGAAGTTGAAGCAAAAATAAAATCAGGAGAAAAATTTGTTATCAGACAAAAAATGCCGTTAGGAGGGAAAACAGAAGTTTTTGACGAATTAAGAGGAAAAATAGAATTTGACAATAAAGAATTAGAAGATCAAATTTTAATGAAAGCAAATCAAATTCCAACTTATCAGTTTGCCAGCGTTGTCGATGATTATCTAATGGAGATTTCAGATGTTATCAGGGGAGCTGAATGGATTCCGTCGTTTCCTAAAAATATTCTGCTTTATAAAGCGTTTGGCTGGCAATCGCCAAGATTTATTCATATTCCCTTGACAATGAGTCCAAACGGTGGAAAATTAAGCAAAAGAGACGGGGATACAACTGTTGAAGATTACAGAAGAAAAGGCTATCTTCCAGAAGCGTTAATAAATTTTTCAGCGCTTTTAGGTTGGCATCCAAAAGATAACAGAGAGATTTTTACCTTGGAAGAGCTGGTAAAAGAATTTTCATTAAAAGGAATGGGGGTCAGTTCGGCTGTTTTTGATATTAATAAATTGAAATGGATAAATGGCGAGCATATTAGGAAAAAAAGTTTGAAGGAATTCCATAAAATGGCTTTACCATATTATAAAGAATTTAAAAAAGATTTGGATTTTTTTGAAATAAGCAGAATTTTGCAAAATAGAACAGAAATTTTAAGCAATATTCCAGAAATGATAGAATTTTTTAACAATCTCCAAAAATACAATATTGATTTGTTTGTGAATAAAAAAATGAAAACAGACAAACAAATTTCTTTAAAAGCTCTTGAAAAATCAATTTCTGTTTTAGAAAATATAAAAAATTGGAATCAGGAAACAATAAAAGAAAAACTTTTGAATTTAGTAGAAGAGATTGGATGTAAAAATGGACAAGTGCTTTGGCCGATCAGAATCGCTTTAAGCGGAAAACAGTTTACTCCAGGTGGCGCCATTGAAATCGCTTTTATCTTAGGAAAAGAAGAATGTATAAAAAGAATTAAAATAGGAATAGAAAAATTGATGTAAAATTGATTAACGAGCATATCTCAAAAAAATTATATTTATGGCTAAAAGAACAATATCTAAAAAAATAAAAAATTTTGTTTTTAATTATCTTCAATATCTTAAAGACGATGGTTTATCTATTGAAAAAACGTTTATTTACGCTAAAGGGGTTTAAAATAAATGGAGTGATATTGATTTATGTGTTATTTCTTTGAAGTTTAAAAATCAATTTGACGCGATGCGTTATCTTCTGCTAAAATCGTATAATATAGACGCAATTATTGAACCACATCCTTACCATCCGCGCGATTTTGTTAATGAAGATCCTTTGGTTTGGGAAATAAAAAAAACGGGAATTGAAATTTCTTTTAAAAAAATAAAGTCAAAAAAAATTAAAAAATAGATTATCTTGACATCAAATTTTTTTGATATTATTGTATTAATAGATTAAGAAGCAAAAAATATATTGCTTTAAGTTTTATTTTTTTGTGTATTAAATTCATATATTTAATAAGTTTGGATAATATTTATTAGCCTAAATAAATAATTTTTTTTGTTATCGTAGAATAATGCTCGGAGTTTAAATTAGATGTTTTGAATTTAAAAGTTTTGAATTTTGGTTATTGTAATTTATTTGGAATTTGAAAATTGTAATTTGTAATTTTTTTAAAAAATTGTAATTTTAATTCGAATTATATCTTATTCGTGTCATTCGCATAAATTCGCGGATTCGCATTATATTTATATGTTTAAAAATATATTTTCAAAATTAGTTTACAGAGGAGAAAAAAGCAACAGAAGAAAATATCGCCTTACAGTATTGGCAATTATTATTGTCGCTGTTTTTTGTTTTTGTTATGTAACGCCGAATTATTATGATAAAATTATTGATTGGCTAAATCCTAAGATAGGTCAGAATTTTCCGCATTTTATTAAAACGCCTTTTCGTTTAGGTCTTGATTTGCAGGGCGGAACGCACTTAGTATATGAAGCTGATGTTTTAAAGATTGAAGGCGAAACAAGCGAACAGGGTTTGGCGTTAGAAGGGGTTAGAGATGTTATTGAAAGAAGAGTTAACGCCTTTGGAGTTTCTGAACCAATAGTGCAAACCAATCATTCAGGCGATAATTGGAGGCTTATTGTTGAGTTAGCTGGCGTGCATAATGTTGATCAAGCAATTAAAATGATTGGGGAAACTCCGATTTTAGAATTTAAAGAAGAAAATCATGAGCCTTCCCGCGAATTAACAGAAAAAGAAAGCAAAGAGATGAAAGAATTTAATAATAAAGCTCTTGAAACAGCAAAAGATATTGTTATAAAAATTAATGGAGGAGAAGACTTTGGAGAGCTGGCTAAAGAATTTTCTGAGGATCCAGGCAGTAAAGAACAAGGCGGGGAGCTGGGGTTTGCCCAAAAAGGAATGATGGTGCCTGAATTTGAAGAAGCCATTTTCGGAGATTTAGAAGTAGGAAAAATAACAGAAGAGCCAATAAAAACTCAATTTGGTTATCATATTATTAAAAAAGAAGAAATAAAAGGCGGTATACAGCCAGACGGGGTTGACAACACGGAAGTTAGGTCAGCTCATATTTTGATTAGAACAAAATTAGAGGCTGATTTTGTGCCTCCTGTTGATCCTTGGAAAAACACAGGTCTTTCAGGAAAACAGCTTGTGAAAAGCCAAGTTGAATTTGATCCTAACACAAATGAGCCAGAAGTAGGACTGATATTTGATGACGAAGGAAAAGATTTATTTTCTGAGATCACAAAAAGAAATGTTGGCAAAAAGGTTGCGATATTTTTAGATGGAATGCCATTAAGTATACCTGTTGTTAATGAACAGATTCGCGACGGCAGAGCTGTTATTTCTGGAGGTTTTGACATTAAAGAAGCGAAAAAATTGTCGCAAAGGTTGAATGCTGGAGCTTTGCCTGTTCCGATCACTTTAATCAGCCAGAATACTGTTGGAGCAAGTTTAGGGCAAGCATCTTTAGACAAAAGTTTAAAAGCTGGCATTTGGGGTTTTTGCGCGATAATAATTTTTTTGTTGATTGTTTACAGGTTAAAAGGATTAGTTGCTGCGATAGCTTTAATTATTTACGCTGTTTTTACTCTGTCTTTATTTAAACTGTTTGGAATTACTTTAACATTAGCGGGATTAGCGGGATTAGTGCTGTCAATTGGAATGGCTGTTGACGCGAACGTTCTAATTTTTGAACGGATGAAAGAGGAAAAACATTTAGGCAAAACAGGGCTAAGACTTATTGATGACGGATTTTCAAGGGCATGGACATCAATTCGCGACGGAAATATCTCAACACTGCTTACATGTTTAATTTTGATTTGGTTTTCCACGAGTATGGTAAAGGGTTTCGCAATTACTTTAATCATCGGCATATTAATGAGTATGTTCAGCGCGGTTGTTGTGACTATGTTTTTATTAAAAGGTTTTACAAGAAAATAATTTTTTACATATCATTCTTAATATTTTTTAACATTGTCATTCTGAACTTGATTCAGAATCTGTAAATTTTAAAATAGATTCCGTGTCAAGCACGGAATGACAAATAGCTGTTATTCTCAGTATTGTCATCCTCAACTTGATTGTGGATTGACTGGGAATTTATCAACTTCATTTATGATAAATATTATAAATTATAGAAAAATATATTTTATTCTTTCAGGTATTTTAGTTACCGTAAGTATTTTTGCTTTTGGATTTTGGGGATTGAATCTTGGAATTGATTTTACTGGCGGGAGTTTATTGGAAATTGAATATGTTGATGACAGGCCTCGAATAAGCGCAATTCAAGAAAAATTGGCCAGTTTAGAATTAGGAGATGTTGTTGTCCAGCCAATTGGAGATAAATCTATGTTGTTGCGTTTTAAGTCAGTGAGCGAGGAAGAGCATCAAAATATTTTAAACAGATTGAGAGAAAATAATAAATCAGAAGAAAAAAATAAAGACTTGGCTGATGTTGAAGAAATAGAAAAAGAAGAAATAATAGAATCTATTGAAACAGGTGGGGGAAGTAATAAAATAATTGAAAAACGCTTTGATTCAATTGGTCCTGTTATCGGGCAGGAGTTAAAGAAAAAAACAATTTACGCTATTATGATCGCGCTTGTTGTTATTATTCTTTATATTGCGTGGGCTTTTAGAAAAGTTTCTAATCCTATATCTTCATGGAAATATGGAGTAATAGCTATTGTTGCTCTTTTTCATGATATTATTATCGTAGTCGGCATTTTTGTTTTTTTAGGAAAATTTTGTTCAATAGAAATTAACACTCCTTTTGTCGCGGCATTGCTTACGATTTTAGGATATTCAGTAAATGATACAATTGTTATTTTTGATAGAGTCAGGGAAAATTTAAAAAATTATGATTATAATTTTGAAAATACAATTAACAAAAGCGTAAATCAAAATTTATTAAGATCTTTTTATACATCTCTTACTACACTGTTAGTTCTTTTCTCTTTGTTATTTTTTGGAGGAGACACGATAAAAAGTTTTGTGCTGGTATTAATAGCGGGCATTATTTCTGGAACATATTCTTCAATCTTTTTGGCAAGCCCGTTGTTGGCTGTTTGGGAAAAAATAAATAAAAAATAAATTGATTTTTAAAATAAATAAACAGGCTATTCAATTTTGAATAGCCATTTTTTTGTTTTTATTAAAATAAAAAATATGTTAGAATAAATAAAAGAAAGTTTATTTTACATTTTTAATTTTAATTTTATGAATTTTTGTCCTAATCCGAACAAAAAATTGAATATTAAAACTAAGTATGGCGAGTTTAGCCGTTTTCCAATTAAAACAAATTTGATAAAACCAGACGATAATGTATTTGATTCTATAAAAAAATACGCCTTGCCTTATATTAAAGATAATGATATACTTTTTATAAGCGAAAAAGTTATTGCTGTCACGCAGGGGCGTTCTTATAGAATTTCAGATATTAAACCAACAAGATTAGCGACTTTTTTAAGCAGATTTGTTTACAGAAATCCCGGAGGAATAGGGTTGGCGATGCCTGAAACAATGCACTTGGCAATACAGGAAGTTGGAATTTTGCGGATTTTATTCGCCGCTTTTTGCGCTATGATAACCAAGCCGTTTAAAATTAAGGGAGTTTTTTATTTTATTGCCGGTGATGGCGCAAGATCTATAGATGGACCTGTTCCTTACGCGATTCCTCCTTATAATGAATACGCTAGCAAAGGTCCTGAAAATCCACAAAAAGTTATCAAAGAAATTGAAGAAAAATTTCACATTAAGACAGCAATTATTGACGCTAATGATTTAGGAATAAGAATTTTAGGAGCAAGCAAGGGAATTTCTAAAAAAATGTTAAGCAAGGCCTTGATTGATAATCCTTTGGGACAGTGCGACGAATCAACTCCAATGGGAATTTTGCGAAGAATATAATAATCTAATCCTTTCCTTATTTAAATTCATAGATTAAAAAGCAATTTGATAAAAAATCTATTTTAAAATTTATCTTGAATTTTTTTTAAAATGTTATAAAATTAATTAAACGACAATTTTAATTTAATTTTATTTATTACTTTTTAATATATTATATTTATTTATGAAATTTTTTTTTGGCAGGCATAAAAAATTTATTATTTTTATCATTATTCTTTTAATTGGAGGAGCGGTTGGCGCTAAGTATTTTTTAGTTGATGAGAAAATAAATTACGTTACCTCGAAAGTTAAAAAAGGAGATATAATCAATACAGTTTCTGTCACGGGATCAATAGTATCAGACATAATTACAGATCTTCATTTTGAAATAAACGGAAAATTAGAAAAAATTAATTTTAATGTCGGCGATAGCGTGAATAATGGAGATATTATAGCTGAGTTATCAGCTAATGATGAAAAAATACAGGTTCAAGAGGCAGAAGCGTCATTAAACGCGGCTCAAGCGAATTTGAATTTGAAAAGAGCGGGAGCTACATTGGAAGACATAAGAGTGGCTGAAACTAACGTAGCTTCAGCGGAGGTAGCTTTAAAAATTGCTAAAACAAATTTAACAAATACAGAGGCTTCTGGGGCAGAGGACATAAGAAAAGCAGAGTTGGATTTGCAAAATTCAGAACTTTCTTTGCTGTCATCTCAAATAGATATGGATAATAGTGAGATTAGTTTGTCAAATATTGTTGAACAGAATCAACAATCAGTTGATAGCGCGTACGAAGCATTAAAGGTTACTATGGAAAAAAATTTATTGAAAATTTATGATTACTTGATTGACATGGATGAAATTCTTGGCGTGGATGACGAAGACGTAAATGACAGCTTTGAATCGTCTTTGGGTATTTTAAAAAGCACAAGTCTTGAACGCGCGCAAACAGCTTATAGAATCGCAAAAAATAATTATATTGTTGTTGATGAGGAATTTATTGGATTAGAAGAAAATAGTTCTTCTGAAAAAATAAAATCGGTCGCTGATGATATTGACTCAGCTTTGCGTTTAATTGATACTGCTTTGTTGAAAACAAGAGTTTTGTTGAATAATTCTGTTGTATCATCTAATTTAACATCAACAATGTTAAGCGCTTTTAAATCAACCATTGACACTGGCAGGACAGGAATTAACACAGAAGCGAGTAATTTACAGACAAAAAAACAGGCATTAAATTCAGCTGAAATTTCTCAGAAATATAATATTGACACAGCGCAAGCCGTTTATGATATAGCAAAAAGTAATTATGAGAAAGCGCAAAAATCAAAAGAAATATCTGAACATAATTTAAGCACAACAAAGATAGATGTTGAAAATTTTATTAATAGCGCGGAATTAGAAATAGAATTAAAAACAAAAGCTTTAGAAACAGCAAAAGCTTCTTATAACTTTAAAAAGGCGCCTCCAAGAAAGGTTGATGTTGCCAGTTTAGAAGCTCAAGTTGTTCAAGCTCAAGCAGCGTTAAGTCTTGCAAAAAAGAATTTAGAAAAAACTAAATTAAAAGCTCCAAGCAACGGCATAATAATTAATATTAACGGAGAGTTAGGTGAAAACATCTCCATTTCAACTAATTTCGCTGTTATGATTTCGCAACAGCTTATTATTGAAGCAGATGTATCAGAAACTGACATTAGCAAAATTAAAATCAGCCAGCCTGTTAATATAACTTTTGACGCTTTTGGAGATGATAAAAAGTTTTTAGGCGATCTATTTTTTATTGATCCTGCTGAAACAAGAATTCAAGATGTGATATATTATAAAATAAAAATCGCTTTAAATGATAGACACGGCAAATCAATTCGTTCAGGTATGACAGCTAATATTGACATTTTAGCTGAAAGCAGAAAAGACGCGCTGTTTATTCCTCAAAGAACGATTATAGAAAAAGATGGCAACAAAATTGTTAAAATTTTAAAAAATGGAGATGTAAGGGAAACAAGAGTCGCGACGGGCATTAGGGGAGACGGCGGTGTAATAGAAATAATTTCAGGTTTGATGGAAGGGCAGGATGTAGTTGTTTCAATTAAAAAGTAATTTTAAACATTTTAAAATGTCAATTCCAGTCATAAATGTTAAAGATTTAAAAAAAGAATACCGCAATGAAGAAATAATAACAAAAGTTTTGCGCGGTGTTTCTTTTTTTATTAACAAAGGAGAATTTGTGGCGATTATGGGGCCTTCAGGAAGCGGAAAATCCACTTTAATGCATATTTTAGGATTTTTAGACAAGCCAACATCAGGCAAATATGAATTTGCTGGCAAAAACGTTGTTGATTTAGAAGATAATGAATTGGCGAAATTGCGTAATAAAAAAGCAGGTTTTGTTTTTCAATCTTTTAATCTTTTGCCAAGGACAACTGTTATAGAAAATGTAAAATTGCCTCTTATTTACAGCAATGACACGAAAAATTTAAATGAAAAAGCAAAAAAAGTTTTAGAAATAGTCGGCTTGGGACATCGCTTGTATTATTTTTCAAACCAATTGTCAGGAGGAGAAAAACAAAGGGTCGCTATCGCGCGCGCTTTGGTTAACGACCCTGAAATTATTTTTGCTGACGAGCCAACAGGCAATTTGGATTCTAAGTCAGGCGTGCAAATTATGAGAATTTTACAAGAGCTGAATAATCAAGGGAAAACAATAATTCTGGTTACTCACGAAACTTACACTTCTGAACACGCAAGAAGAATAATTTATCTTGTTGACGGGAAAATTGTTTCTGACCAAAATGTGGAGCACAGAAGATTTGCGAAAGACGGCGAAGTATTAAAATAGGTTTATATTTTTATGGATTATTTTTACGCTATAATTTTTGGAATTATCCAAGGAGCGACTGAATTTATTCCAATCTCAAGTTCGGCTCATTTAATAATATTCCATAAAATAATAAACTTGCCGATTAATAATGAACTTGCGTTTGATGTTTTTTTGCATCTTGCGTCATTTTTGGCTATTATTATTTTTTTTAAAAAAGATATTTTTCAATTATGCAAATCTTTTTTTAAACAAGATAAAAACAGATTGCCATATTTAATAATTTTAGCGACAATTCCAGCCGCTGTCGCAGGATATTTTTTAGAAAATTTGATAGATAATAATTTTCGTTCTTTGCATACTATTTTTATAACTTTAATAATCGGCGGGTGTTTGTTTCTAATAGTCGAAAAAATAGGAAAGAAATTGTATAATTTAGATAAATTAAATTGGAAAAATTCTTTAATAATTGGTTTTGCGCAAGCATTGGCGATAATTCCGGGAGTTTCACGATCTGGAATTACGATAACAGCTGGAATGTTTTTTAATTTAAAACGTGAAACAGCTGTTCGTTTTTCTTTTTTGCTTTCCGCTCCAATAATTTTAGGCGCTTCAATAACACAAATTCCTCAATTAGATATTAGCGGTTTGCCGAAACAAGATATTTATATATTGTTAATAGCTTTTATTTTTTCATTTTTATCGTCATTTTTCGCCATTAAATTTTTTATTTCTTTTGTAAAAAAATATTCATTAAAAATTTTCGCTTATTACAGATTTATTTTAGCGCTAATAATTTTACTATTTTTAATTTTTTAATTTATAATTTTATGAGAAAAAAATTATTCTTAAGTATTTTTCTTTTTACGCTCACAATCGGATTAAGCGGATGTTATGTTCCGTTTTTAAAAAAAGAAATCACAATTCCATTTTTTGAAAAAAAGCCGGAAAAAGCAATCAGTTTAATGATGGACAAAATGAGCGATCTGAAAACAGTAAAGTATAAAACAAATATTGCTGTTAAAATGCGTATGGATCCGTCTAAAATGGAAAATAGCCCTTTGTCATTTTTAAACAACGGCGCGAAACCAAAAGTTTTAGGCAAAAGCGTTTCGGCTTTTGATGATATGGGTATCTTGCCAATACCTGATAATAATATGAATATGCCGATACTTGGCGATGGTCCAACGGATTTTAAATATAATATTTTTTTATCTGGGGCGAGTGATAATAGAGACAAAAATAATTTAAAGAACGAAACAGAATTTGATTTTAATTTTGATATTGGCGGAATGGCAATGAGCGTTAAAGGCGAGACAAAAGTTGTTGATAAAAAAATTTATTTTAAAATAAATCAATTACCGATTTTAGTTGCTCCAATGTTTGGAGAATTCAGTAATAAATGGTATGAATTAGATATAGAAGAATTACAGGAATTTCAAAAACAGAAAATGGAAAAAGCAGGCGTAGAAACAGATTCAGAAAGTTTTGATTTTGAAAAAAACAGCAAGAAAATAAAAGAGCTTGCGAAAAAAATAAATAAATTAATAAAAGATAATGAATTGATTTCAGTTGATAAAAGATTAAAAGACGAAAAAATAGACAATAAAAAATGTTATCATTATCAAACAAGCGTAAATAAAAATAATTTAGATAAATTTATAAAAGGATTTATAAAAATAATAGGACAAACATTTATAGAAGAAAAAATAGATAATGAAAAATTTGATGAAGTTATAAATAACCCAAAATTCAATTCTTTTATTAACAATTTATATGAAATAATTCAAACAACAAAAATAGAGTTTTGGATAGATAAAAAAGATTTTTATTTGCGAAAATCAAAATTTAATTTCCAGCTTGATTTCGCGAAGATAGAAGTTAATAAACAAAAAATGCCAAAAGACTTTGCGAATGTTGAAATCAGCGGAGATTTGCTTTATTCAGATTTTAACAAGCCTCTAAATATTGTACCGCCTGTTGATCCTAAATCTTTAATAGAAGAAATAAAATTAGAAATGGGGAAAATAGGACAAGTAATATTCAAGCAACCTGGAATACCAAAGAAAGATTTTATTGACACAGATAACGACGGATTAACTGATGAAGAGGAAAAATTTTACGGTACAAGCATAATCAGTCCTGATACTGATGGAGACGGATATTCAGATTATGACGAAATTCAAAATAATTATAATCCTTTGGGGCAGGGGAAATTAAATCAAAACAATAATTAGTCAATTGCTAATTAAAGATAAAAAAAGCAATGACTGTAAAAGATGAGATACATAGGTAACACTCTAAATTTGCCTAAAATTAAAAAATCAGGCAAAATAGAGTGTTAAATCATAATTTATGTATTAATATGTATTATTAAAAAACTTATCAAATCAGAGAATTAAAAAATGAATGGTCTTTTTTAAAATTCAAATCAATTAAACTTTTAAACAAATATGAACGATGGAAAAAGGTAACTAAAATATTAAAAGTTTCTAGAGAAGCAATAAACAGATTAGAATGGATTATATATTATTTTGAAAAATCAGAAAAGGATGCGTCTAAAATAGCAAGACATTTTGGAATTTTAAGAAAAACATTTTATAAATGGTTTAAGAAGTTTGATGAAAATAATCTTTATACAATATATCTTTTGCAAGATAAATCAAAAGCTCCGTAAAAAACAAGGCAAAGAGAAATAACTCAATTATAAGAAAACAGCTAACTATATTATTTGTTTAGACACAATTATAATTTATTGGAACGGGCTAAAACGATATATTTTTACCGAAATTGACAAATCCGGCAAATTCGCTTACGCAAGAATGTATAAAACAAAAAGCACTTTAAACAGCAGAGACTTTCTTTATCGCTTGAATTATTTTTTAGATGGAAATATTCCAAGAGTCTGGCATGATAACGGGACTGAATTTAAAAAGTATTTTAAACAAGCTTGTAAAGA
The DNA here is from genome assembly GCA_034660655.1 of Patescibacteria group bacterium. Lineage (NCBI taxonomy): Bacteria > Patescibacteria group bacterium. The sequence goes on from JAYEJU010000056.1 coordinate 29,261, forward strand.
ATTAAAAATTAAGCAATACTATTCAAGAGTGAGAACTCCAAAAGGCAATCCTGACAATGAACGGTTTAATCAAACGTTAGAAACTGAATTTATTGATTTGGGAAATTTTACAACTGATGCAACTAAATTTAACAAAAATTTTACTGAATGGCTTATTGAATATAACTTTCACAGACCGCATAAATCTTTAAATTACAAAACCCCGATGGAATATTCAAAAGTGTTACCTATGTGCTCATCTTGTATATTTGCTTGACTTTTATTTATTTTTTGTTAATATAATAATAACCGCAGATAATAGGCGCTTATAAAGCTTAATTTCCTATTGAGGTTTAAAATTAAACATTATTTTTTGTTTTATTTAAATTTCTGCGATTATTACGCGGTTTTTTTATTAATTTTATAAATAGTATGCCTAAAAATAAAGATCAAAAAAAACAAATTTTAGATTTAATAATTGATAAGCTTAAAATATCAAAAGCAGCGGTTTTTGTTGGTTTTAACGGCTTAAGCGTTAATGATTCCGAACAATTAAGAAATTTATGCAGAAAAAATGATTTAGAATATTTGGTCGCGAAAAAAACTTTGCTGAGTATAGCTTTAGATAAATTAAATTTAAAAACAGATGAAAAAGAAATTTTTTCAAATGAAGTGGCGATAATTTTTTCTTATTGTGATGAAATTACTGGAGCTAAAATAGTCAGTAAATTTGCGAAAGATAATGAGGCGGTAATTATCAAGGGTGGGATTTTTGAAAACGAAATTGTAAATTTATCAATGATAAAAAAGATAGCCAATATTCCTGGAAGACAAGAATTATACGCTAAATTGGTTGGAAGCTTAAACGCGCCTGTGAGCGGTTTTGTAAATGTTTTAAAAGGAAATTTAAGAGGATTTGTTCAAGTTTTAAATGCGATTAAAGAAAAAAAATAAATTATATAATTAATATTAATATTATAAAAAAAATTTATGAGTGAAGAAAAAAAACCACAAGAATCAGTGGAAAAAAAATTAGCAGATACTAAGGTTGAAGTTCCAACAAAATTTAAAAAAATTGTTGAAGAAATTGAAAAGATGAGTGTTTTAGATTTAGCGGAACTTGTCGGAATTTTAGAAGAAAAATTCGGAGTTTCAGCAGCAACTCCAATGATGGCCGCTCCAGTAGCTCAATCAGCAGAAGCTGGTGAAGCAGCAGAAGAGAAATCAGCTTTTGATGTTGAAGTAACTGAGGCTGGCGGAAATAAAATCGCGGTTATTAAAGCTATTCGCGAGATTACGGAAGTTGGGCTAAAAGACGCGAAAGATTTAGCGGACGCCGCTCCAAAAGTTATAAAAGAAGGAGTTGCGAAAGCTGACGCTGAGGGTATGAAAAAGAAATTAGAAGAAGCCGGAGCAAAAGTAACTTTGAAATAAAAATTCCAAAAATAAAAAAACTTTTATATTATGATATAGAAGTTTTTTTATTGGACTTATTTTTATAAAGATGGTAAATTAAATAAAGGAAGAATTAATATTGGGTTTTATATTTTAATTTTTGTCATTTTGAATAATGTCATGATGAATTTAATTCAGTACTATTTTAGAATCCGCCATCTTTTTTGTAGATTCTGAATCTTTGCCTGCCAGCAGGCAAGAAGTTCAGGATGACAAACCATGAGTTTAAATTTAAAAAAATAAACGCAATTTTTATGATTAACAAAAAGCTATTCCAGCATTTAAAAGAAAAACATAGCGATTACAGCAGATCGCGGAATATTTTAATCAAAGAAACAAATGTTATTTTGTCAGCTTCCAAACAGGCAATTTTTGCTTTTCATAGGGATGATATAAAAGATGGAAAAAGATTATTAAAACAAGCAGAAGAAGGTTTAAAAAGCATTGATCAGCGTTTTGTAAAAAAGAACGCGCATCTTTTATATGAGGGAAGTTTAAAAGCCGCGCAAGAGGAATTTATAGAAGCAAAATTTTTTAGCATTGTTTTGGCTAAAAAAAAGTTGGATTTGATAAAAGATATAGAGATTAATTTTGAAAGTTATTTTGGAGGGTTATGCGATTTAACAGGTGAACTTGTCAGAAAAGGAGTTAATATGGCTTCTGAAGGGAAAAATAAAGAAGTTTTTAGGCTGAGAAAAATTATAGAGGAAATTATTAAGGAACTGATTAAATTTAATTTAACAGGATATATCCGCGTTAAATACGATCAAGCCAAAAATAATCTTAGAAAAATAGAAAAAATTTGTTATGATATAAAATTAAAAAGATAATTATTTTGTTTTATGGCAAAAAAATTTGAAAATATTTTATCTCAGAATGAAGATGGGAAAATAACAGAGCAAAGCTTAGATGATCTTACCGAAGAATTAAGCATAGAGGTTAAAGCAGAAATTGATCGCGCGCGAACTAAAGATAAAAAAAGCTTGGGATATAATTGCGTTAAGGTGTTTAATAGAAAAGATATTTCATTGCCTTTAAGACCGCGATTATTTGAAAAGATAGAAAATGTAATAAAAAAAAGAAATAACAACGAAGATCCTGATTGGAGAATAGAAAGTTTTCACAGACATAAATTACGAGAGGAGAGAAGAGCTGGTCAAAGTTACATTGACAGCGATTTATAGAATTAAAATTTGAAGCAACTATCAGAATTAAAATAATTATTTTTATTTTAAATATTTTTTGTTTAATATATTTATGTTTAAAAAAACAAAAGTTAAAACAAATTCAAAAGTTAAAAATAAAAAAGTTAAAACTGTTAAACTTGTTAAAAAAGTTAAAGCTAAACCAACAGTTAAAATTGTTAAGAAAGAGAATCAGACAAAAAAAATAAAACATATTGTTAAAAAAAGCAAAATCCTTAAGAAAAAAATTGTTAAAACAGCTGTTAAAAAACAGAAAGTAAAAAAAGTAATGCCAAAGATTGAAATAGTAAAGCCAGCGCAAGAAAAACTTGACGAATTATTTCACAAAGTTAAAAATAGAGGTTTTATTACTGAAAAGGAAATATTTTATATTTTTCCTTATATGGAGCATTATATTGATTTTGTGGAGGATTTTTTGGAAAAAATTGAAATTGCCGGCATAAAAATTGTTGATAATTTAGGGGGTATATTGCGAAAGGAGGATGAAAGAAATAAAATTTTTGCGGAAATTAGAACAAGCAATAATGATAAAAAATTTGATTTAGGAATAATTTCTGCTGATTCTATTCAGATGTATTTGCGCGAAATAGGGAAAGTTCCTCTTTTAAGCCAAGAAGAAGAAATTGAACTGGCAAAAAAGAAAGAAAAAGGCGATACAGCGGCTGAAATGAAGATTTTGCAAGCGAATTTAAGGCTGGTTGTTTCCATTGCCAAAAAATTTACTGGCAGAAAGTTATCATTATTGGATTTGATTCAAGAAGGAAATATAGGGCTTTTTAGGGCAGTGCAAAAATTTGAATATAGAAAAGGATATAAATTTTCAACATACGCCACATGGTGGATCCGCCAGGCAATTACACGTTCTTTAGCGGATCAATCAAGAACAATAAGAATTCCAGTGCATATGGTTGAGACTATAAATCGTTTTAAGCAAGCGCAAAGGCAATTAATTCAAACGCTTGGAAGGGAGCCATTACCTGAAGAGATCGCGGCTGAAATGGGAGAGGATTTAGAAAAAGTGCAGCATATTATAAAAATTTCACAGGATACGATTTCCTTGGAAACATCAGTAGGCGATGATGATGATGACAGCACTTTAGAAAATTTTATTGAAGATGTGAAAACAATCGCTCCTGACAGAGCGGCAGGCTTGCAATTATTGAAAAAGTATGTAATAGATGTTATAAAAGAGCTATCTCCAAGGGAGAAAAAAATATTAGAAATGCGTTTTGGCTTGACTGACGGAGTTACTCATACATTAGAAGAGGTCGGGCAGGAATTTGGCGTAACAAGAGAGCGAATCAGGCAAATTGAAGCAAAATCATTAAAAAAAATGGGCGAGATAGAAGGAGTTGAAAAGTTAAAAGATTATATATAAATCGCGCAAGAATTTATTAAAATTTTTCCTTGATAGGATTAACGCGGAATTTAACGCAAAAAGTAATGGAAAGAAAATATATTAAAATTAATTAATTTTTAAAAACAAAAATATGCAAAATCAAAACAAAAATAAAATTTTAGACGAAGAAATAAAATTAAATGAAGAGTTAGAAGAAGAATTAGAAATTAAAGAGGAAAATGATTTCAATAAAAGTGAATTAAAAATAGAGCAAGACGAATCAACGGATAAAAATAAGGAAGATGATTTATCAGATCGAACAAAAGAAGACAGTAATAAAGGCAAAAATGATGATATTAACGAAAAAATAGAGTATGTTAAAATTCAGCTTTTAAAAATAGAAAGCCAAGCAAAGCAAGCCTTAAAGTATTTAGAAAGTGTTCATGGCTTACCTGGCAAAACAGAATTTTCACAATATGAGGAGAAAAAAGCTGATTTAGCTGAAACGAAAGAAACAGAAGGCCAAAAAATTATAGAAGGAGTTTTTAACGGCGAAGAAATGGTGGGGGCAGACGGCAAACGTTATAGCATTTCGTCAAATTACGCGTCAAAATCAAAATTAGTGGAAGGAGACGTGTTAAAGCTGATTATTGATTCTGACGGAACTTTTGTTTATAAACAGATCGGGCCAATTGAGCGGAAAAGAGTATTCTGCGCTTTAATTCAAAACAAAGAAAATAATCAATATTACGCTATGGAGGACGGAGACAGATGGAAAATTTTAAAAGCGTCAGTCACATATTTTAAAGGCGAAGTAGGGGATGAAATAATTATTTTAATTCCCAAGGAACATAAAAGCCAATGGGCGGCTGTGGAAAATATAGTGAAAAAAGCATAAATTTAATTGATTATTTTATTCTAATAATTTTAACCATCCTAATAATTTTATTTTTATGGCTGTTTTATACCAAAAATACAGGCCGGGTTTTTTTTCTGAAGTTGTCGGACAAGAGCATATAAAAAAAATATTAACGCAAGAAATCAAAAAGGACAAAGTTGCTCATAGTTTTTTATTTGTCGGACCGCGCGGAATCGGCAAAACAACTTTAGCGCGAATTTTAGCAAAATCATTGAATTGCGAAAAAAGAAAAGCAGGAGAATTTGAGCCATGTAACAAATGCGCGAGCTGTAAATCAATTAACGCTGGAAGCGATTTAGACATAATAGAAATTGACGCGGCTTCGCACACGGGAGTTGACAATGTTCGGGAAAATATTATTTCTGTCTCTAGAACAGCCCCCGCGTTGAATAAGCATAAGGTTTTTATTATTGACGAGGCGCATATGCTTTCAACATCAGCGTTTAACGCTTTGCTAAAAACCTTGGAAGAACCGCCAAAAAATATAATTTTTATTTTAGCAACAACGGAAATACAAAAAGTTCCGCTGACTATAATTTCCAGATGCCAAAGATTTGATTTTAAAAAAATATCTTTTAACGATACTTTAAAATGTTTGGAAAAAATATGCGATAGCGAAAAAGTAAAAGTTGATATAGATGTTTTAAAAAATATCGCTTATATTTCAGAGGGATGTTTGCGCGACGCTGAAAGCTTGCTAAGCCAGATTTTAATATTAGGCGACAAAAAAATAACAAAAGAGCAGGCAGGGGCAATTATTCCGACAACAGACATAGGTTTGATTTTTTCATTAATGGAATTTTTGATAAAAGGCAACGCGAAAGAAAGCATTGAATTAATTAATAATTCTTTAAGTAAAGGAGTTGATTTGCCAATATTGTCGCAAAGTTTAATTGAATTATTGAGAAAAATTTTATTGTATAAGATTGATCCAAACTTAGAAGAATTCAGCAGAGAATTTGATAATGAAAACAAAAAAAAGGTTGATGGTTTCAGCCAGAAATTAGATGAAAAACAGATTTGTTTAATGATTGAAATATTTAATAAGCGTTTGTTAGAAATAGAATCAGCGAAAATTATTCAATTGCCGTTAGAAATGGCAGTAATTGAAATTTGTTTGTTGTTTGGCAGTGATAAAAAACAAAATATAGAAATAGAAAAAAATCGTGACAATGGAAAAATCAAAAATCAGAAGCATGTTCTGGGTGAAGCCGAAGGATCAAAAACCAAAAATAATTTATTAGATAATAAAAAAATTGATAATCCAGAAAAAGAAATCAGAATACAGGATATTCAATTTAATTGGTCAAGCATAATAGACGGAATTAAAAAATATAATAATTCTTTATCTTCTATATTAAGAACAAGCGTTTTGCGGAAAATTTCCAAAAATATTTTAACCCTTGCTTTTCAGTTTAAATTTCATCAAGAGAAAATAAAAGAATTGAAAAATAAAACTATTATTGAAAATATAATCAAAGAAAATGTCGGATGTTTAGTTAGAATTGACCCTGTTTTTGATAAAGAAATAAAAAATGATAATTCAAAAAATAGCAATAAAAATATTTTAGACGCAATGAATGAAGTTTTTGGAGATGACATCGCAAAGTAGAAAAATATGTCATTCGGGGATCGTCTAATGGTAGGACGGCTGGTTCTGGTCCAGTTAATCGGGGTTCAAATCCCTGTCCCCGAGCAAATATAATTTTTGTGTTTTATGGCAAATTAAAATTAAAGTTGTTGTTGACGATAAAATATGTTATTATAAAAAATAAGAATAATTCAAATAATTAATTTATGGATATTAGAAATAGTTCAAATAGAATTATATTAGTGATTTTTATATTAGCTGTTATTTTTTTGTTAATTGCTATAGCTTTTTCTTTTATATTTAAACATTAATTTTTTTAAAAAGCATTTTATGCAAAGAAAAATACATCCTTTAGCTCTTTTAATCATTCTTTTTATTTTAATTTCTATGTTGGGAAAAAATATTTTTCCTTTCTTAATTATTGCGGGCATTATTTTATTAATTATAAAAATTGCCGGCAAGAAAAAAATTATGGACAGAGAAAATGTGATTAATATGGATTCAAATATGAATTTTGATCCAAAACAATTTAAAAAAGGAGGAGTCGCTGTTTTAATTGTCGTGTTTTTGTTAATATTTGGAATTTTTTCAGTCGTGATTATTCCCGCCGGCGAAACAGGAGTATTTCATCTTTTTGGAAAAGTCCGCGACAAAGAAATGTCATCTGGTCTTCATTTCAAAAATCCTTTAGCTATGGTTACAAAAATGAGCATTAGAACTGAAGAATACACAATGAGTATTGTTAAAGGCGAAGGTCAGGTTAAAGCGACAGACGCTATTAAAGCTTTGACTAAGGAAGGGCTGGAGGTTGAATTAGATATGACAATTTTGTATCATTTGGAAGAAAACATGGCATCTAACATTTTTAAAAACGTCGGACTTAATTATGTGGAAAAAATAATCCGCCCAAGCATTAGAAGCGGTATAAGAGAAATAATCGCCAATTATGAAGCAAAAGATATTTATTCAGAAAAAAGGCAGGAAGCCGCGGGACAAATTTTGGAAAAATTGAAAAGTGATATTAATCCCAGAGGGATTGTTATTGAAGAAGTTTTATTGCGTAATGTAAATTTGCCGACAAAACTTTCAAACGCTATTCAGGAAAAATTAACTGCCGAGCAAGAGGCGCAAAGATATGATTTTATTCTGCAAAAAGAAGAAAAAGAAGCTGAAAGAAAAAGAATTGAAGCAGCTGGCCAGCGCGACGCGCAAAAAATTATTAATGAAAGTCTAACAACAAATTATTTGAATTATCTTTATATTAAGGATCTTAAAGACCGCGAAGGAACAATTTATATTCCAGTAAATCCGTCTACGGGGATGCCAATGTTTAAAGGATTATAATATTTTTATGGTAAAATTTGAAAATATAACCAAAATTTATCCGCCGAATATAGTCGGAGTTGAAAATATTGATTTGCATATTAAGCCGAGAGAATTTATTTCTATCGTCGGTCAAAGCGGAGTCGGCAAAAGCACTTTGGCAAAACTTTTAATTGCTGAAGAAAGTCCGACAAACGGGCGTGTTATTGTCGGCGGATGGGACATTACAAATATTAGAAGAAATAAAATTCCAATTTTGCGCAGGCAGATCGGTGTTGTTTTTCAGGATTTTAAACTTTTATCGCAAAAAACTGTTTTTGAAAATGTTGCTTTTGCTTCTGAAGTGTGCGGAATCCATAGAAAAAAAATAAAAAAAACAGTTCCGCAAGCATTGAGCATAGTAGGGCTTGATGATAAAGGCGATCGTTATCCTTTTCAGCTTTCTGGGGGGGAAAAGCAAAGGGTTGTAATCGCGCGATCATTAGTGCATCGCCCAAAACTTTTGATTGCTGACGAACCAACTGGAAATTTGGATTCAGTGAACGCGCGAGAAATTGTTGATTTGCTTTTGAAAATAAATGATTTTGGCACTACTATTATTTTAGTAACGCATAATCAAGATATAGTTGATTCATTAAATAAAAGAGTTATTGTGATGGAAGGAGGAAAAATTATAAGTGATAAGAAAAAAGGGAAATACACTTTATAAATTAAAAAATAAAAATTAAAGAGGAAAAATAACAAGGAAAAATTTAAAATTGATATTATTAATGTCAAATGTCAATTCAATGTCAAATGACTAAATGCCAAATTAATTTTTGAACAAAATTCAAATTCTAAATTTCATCTTTATTTGACATTTGGATTTTGAAATTGTTATTAATTTTTTTATTTTTTCATTTTTAGTTTTTAATTTGAAATATGTTTTTTAGAATTATAAAATTTGCTTTTCAGAATTTTTATCGCAATTTTTGGCTTGCCATAGTAACCATAACTATGCTTGTTGTTACTTTGTTTTCCGTGACAACTTTAATAAGTTTGAATGTCGTGTCTGACCAAGTAATTAAATCAATAGAAAACAAGATTGACGTGAGCGTTTATTTTCATCAAGACGCTGATGAGTCCCAAATTTTAAAAGCAAAAATAGGGCTTTCAAATTTGCCTGAAGTTGAAAAAATAACTTTTGTTAATAAAGAAGAAGCATTAGATCTGTTTAAAGAAAAATATAAAGATAATCAATCCATATTGTCATCTATTGATGTTTTAAATGAAAATCCTTTGCCGAATTTTTTTATTATTAAAGCTAAGAATTCTGAATATTATCCAAAAATTTTAGATGAATTAAACAAAAGCGATTATAATAAAATAATTAAGAAAAAGGATTTTGACGACCATAAAATTTTTATAAATAAAATTTCTTCAATAAAAAATAAAACAAAAAAAATGGGCTTTATTGTTATTGCCATTTTTAGTTTTATTGCTTCTTTAATTGTTTTTAACACAGTGCGTATTGCTATTTATACGCATAGAGACGAAATAAAAATTATGAGATTGGTCGGAGCCACTAATTGGTTTATTCGCGTGCCGTTTCTTTTAGAAGAATTTTTTTACGCTTTTATTAGTTTATTGATCTTAATGTCCTTCTTTTATCCATTGCTAAATTTTATACAACCGCATCTTAATTATTTTTTAGAATATGATTTTGATTTAATTTCTTATTTTAAAAATAATTTTTTCTTTATTTTTGGTTTAGAATTTTTGGTTGTTATTTTAATAAATACAATATCTTCTTTTTTGGCAATGAAAAAATATTTAAAAGTTTAAGATTCGTTAATTTTTTCATAGATAATACTTGCTATTAAAATATATCCAATGCCCAACGGATGATTTAAATAAGGAGTAAAAAAATGTATTGCTAAAAGCGATGCGAAAGCAAGTAAACTGCCGAATATAATTTCGTTATTTTTATTTTGCCAGCCTGTTTTTAAAATTTTTCTTATAAGTAAAAAATATATTGACAGCCCAGCAATGCCTATCTTCAGCCATATGTCAAAATAACCCCATTCAAAAGCGTAAGTCGTGTATAAGCCGTTACTGTTATTTTCCAACGCGCGCGGATCTTTTGTTTCATAAGTTATAGTTGTTCCAAATCCAGATCCTAAAACAGGATTTTTTTTTATTTTATTAAATAGCGGAGGCAATAGATTCCAACGGCTTCCAACAGCTGCTTCACCTGATATTTTTGTTGTTCTTTCGCTTATTGCCGTAAAAAAATTGGCGTCTGTCTTATTTTTTTGCAGAAATGAAATTTTTGTTAATGATGTAGTTAAAAAACCAGCTGAAACAAAAATTACCAATATTAACAAAGCATTAACGAAAATAAACTTAATTTTTTCTTTAAAAATGAAAAATAAAATAACGTAATATAATAAAATTCCAAACAAAATTCCTATCCAAAAACTTCTTGAAAAACTGATTAAAATAATCATCGCGAAACTTATCGCAAAAAACAGAATAGGGATGTTATTTTTAATTTTTTCTTTTTTCTGAACAAATTTTTTATTCAATAATGGAAGAATAATAAAAAATCCCAAGATAGCGTAAATATGCGATTGAAAAAATATACGGAAAAAACTGTTTCCCATATCAGTAATTTCTCCAACGCCTGTTATTCTTATCCAGCGATATATTTCCGGCATTACGCTTATAATATGATTAGAAAAAATAATAAAAATTATTGTTGTTTTTAAAATCATAGCGCTTACAGCGCCTAATATAACTGAGAACAGTTTGTCAAAATTTTCTTTTTTAATTGATTGAAAAAAAGGAAAAATCAACAAAAAATATAGCCAGCCGTTAAAATCAAAAAATATATTTGAAAAAGAATTCCTATGCGCTATTGCTAAAATAATTCCAATAATAAAAAAAGCAAACAAAGACAAAAAATAAAGAGACAATTTTGATTCTAAAATTTTTATTTTTATTTTGTTTGTTTTTTTAGAATCTAACGCTAATTTTATTAACCAAACAGCAAAAACAATGGAAAATAGCCCAACTCTAATAGAAATTGATTTTTCATTAATTTCCCAATAAAATAAATAGCCCTTGCTTGCTATTATTAACTCGCTTAATATAATATAAATTCCATATTCTAATTTTTTGCATGATAGAATTAATGTTATTAAAATAATAGCCAAAAAAAATAATTTGTTTAACTCTGGAAAAATAAAAGCATATAAGCTAAAAAATTCTATTAGAATAATCGCATATAATGCTGTTTTAAAATATTTTTCATTGAATTGAAACAAATTTTGCATTTTGATTTTTTATTTATTTCATTGTTGACAAGCTTCTTTTATAAAGTTCTAAATTTTCCAAAGCGATTCCTGTCCCTTTTGCCACGCATAAGAGCGAATCATCGGCAGTATAAGCTGGAACCTCAATAGTTCGCGACAAAAGCTTATCTATATTCCGCAGCAAGCTTGAACCGCCCGACAAAATCATTCCTTTATCAATAATATCCGCTGAAAGCTCTGGCGGAGTTTTTTGCAAAACAGATTTTGTGGCGTTGATGATCCCTTCTAAATCATTTTGGATTGCTTCTGTTATATCGTCAGAAGTGGCTAAGATAGTTTTTGGCAGCCCACTCATCATATCACGCCCTTTTACTTTTATTGTCATTTTTTTATCAAGATACATTGCCGAGCCGATATTGATTTTTATTTTTTCAGCTGTGCGGTCGCCGATCGCCAAATTGTATTTTTTTCTAATAAATTCTGATATAGAAGAGTCAAATCTATCTCCGCCAATTCTCACTGAAGTTGATGTTACAATTCCGCCCAAAGATATCACGGCTATTTCTGAAGTTCCGCCTCCAATATCAATAATCATATGCCCAGAAGGCGCGCCAATAGGAATATTTGCTCCAATAGCCGCAACAATCGGCTCTTTAATAATGTAGGCCGCCTTAGCTCCAGCCGCTATTGTAGCGTCAATCACTGCTCTTTTTTCAGTTGATGTAATTCCTGCTGGGACAGCGACCATCACCTCGGGGCGGAACAATCGAACATTGCCAAGAGCTTTATTGATAAAATATTTTATCATTATTTCAGTTGTTTTATAATCAGCAATAACGCCGTCTTTTAACGGACGCGAAGCAACAATTGAATCAGGTGTTCTGCCAATCATTTCTTTTGCTTCAGCTCCGACGGCCAGGATTTTATTGTCAGTAAGGGATATCGCGACTACGGATGGTTCATTTATTATAATGCCTCTTTTTGGCACAAAAACTAAAATATTTGTCGTGCCTAAGTCAATCCCTATTTTTTTTAAAAACATAATATAAAAATGCAAAAATCAAATCTCAAAATTAAATTTTTTTATTATTTTAATCTAAAATTTTAAGCTTTAATAAGTCAATAATATCAATTTTTTGTTTATTAGTCAAGCGTAAAATTTTGCCAGTGGCTGATCCGCAATCAGGGCATGACTCCATAAATTCTACTATTTTTTTCAGATAATTTTCAGCTAAGATCAGATCTTGATTTAAAACTAAAATATATTTGCTGTCTGATAATTCTATTGCTTGATTATGTCCCTTTATAAAGCCCAAATTTTTTTTGTTTTGTATAAAACGAAAATCAATTTGACTATCCGCGAATTTTGTTTGGAATTTTTTTATTATTTCAGCGGAATTGTCAGAAGAATTATTGTCAATTATCAACAATGCGAAATTCTTGTAATCTTGCGCCAAGATTGAATTAAAACAATCATGCAAATATTTTTCACCATTATAAGTAAGTAGATTTATTGATACTTTTGTCATAAATTTAATGCAATAATTTTATTTGCATTTTAATAATTTTTTATTATAATACAAATAAGTTTTTTGACTTTTATATTGATTATAAAGCATTGGCATTTTAGGTTAAATAATAACAAGTTTAGATAATTATAAATAAGCAATTTGAACAATATTTTTTTAAGGAAGAAAAAATAAATTTGATTTTTTATTAATTTAACAAAAAATATTATGGAAAAAAGAAAAATAGTGATTTGTGCCAGCGCTTCATTTGAAAGTGAAATTATTAAATTAAAAAATAAGTTAAAAAAACGTGGCTTTGAAGTTATAAAGTATCCTACTAAAATCAAGAAAGATTTTCTTAATAGTTATAAAAAGGAATTTTCAGAGCATTATGAAGCTATTTTCAAAGCAGACGCTATATTAGCGCTTAACTTAGAAAAAAAGGGACTGTTTGGATATATAGGATCTGGAGTATTTGCGGAAATTGCTTTTGCAATAGGTCTGAATAAAGTTTTAAACAAAAAAATAGAAGTATATTATTTAAACCCTATTCCAGAAGGAATTTTTCCTCATTCTGACGAATTAAAATTTTGGCAAGAGTTGGGATGGATAAAATTGTTTAAAATGCCAAAAATTTAAAAAAGAAAAAGCCGTTTTTATACCACGGCTTTTTTGTTTGGCATTAGTTTTTTGGCCAATTATCAGCAATAAATTTTTTGAGCTTAAATTTAAACGGATTTTTTAGTTACATTAAATCCTAAATATTTTCCAAGCATTAAGCGAGTTTGCGCGTCAATAGCTGGTATAGATCCGAACGCAATCATACAAAAGGGAAATAATATCCATTGTAAAACCATAAAAAGATATTTACCTTTCGCGTATTTTTTAGGGCGAGGAGGCAACATTAAAACGCTTAACAGAGCTGAAAGAAGCAACCCAATCATAGAAGCGTTCATTAAATATTGAAGCGTTGTTGGAGCGTTTTGCGCCAAGACAGTAGCCTTAACTTGATCTCCTGCAAAATGCAAAGGCAGCCATCCCATTATAAAAATAATTATCGGAGCTGTCGCCCAAGAGTATGTACCTTCAAGTTGGTTCCATGTGTATCGCAATTTTATAAACAATTTGATTTTTTTATTGCCCCACATATTTTTCATCATATACGGAAAATTTTCAACGCCATAAGCCCATCTTCGTATTTGTTTGTATTGATTTTTCATACTTGTCCAAAAATTTCCTTCATAAGCCGTATTCATAGAAATTGAAATATACATTGGAATTACATCATAATTTCCGTTATATCTGATTATGCCTTGCAAACAGATTCTTGAGTCTTCAGTTACAATATCTTTTTGCCAAAATCCAACATCAACTAACGCCTTAAAACTCATACTGTGCGATGAAAATGTAAAAAGTCTTTCTGGTCGCGCTAAATCAGTGAACAGCCAAAAAGTTGTGCTGTTATGCACAACTCTTATTAAGGAGGGAGACTCCCAGATATTATTATTATAAGTCGCAACAGGTTGATAACTTGCTTGCAAGCGATTCGGATTGTTTAAAAATTTATAAGTAAGATACGCGAAATATTGTTTATGCGGGCAAGTGTCAACATCAAAATTTGAAATTAGAATATTTTCATAAGGAATTTTTTGCTCATCAATAAAATTTTTAGCGCGATGGCCTGCCCAACAAGCATTTGAGCCTTTTCCTGGCATTTCATTAGGTAGTCCTTTTGGGTGAACTGTTGTAATTAAACGAAAAAATTTATCTCCAAATTCTTTTTTTATGGACTCAGCGTAGCGCAAAAAATTTTCCTTATCTCTTTCTTCGCCTGAAAGGACAATAATAAATTTATCCAGCGAAAATTTTGTGTTTATTAAATTTCTAAAAGTTTTTTGCAACACTTCTAACGGCTCTAAATAAGTCGGCAAAATTAAAACTTGGTAAATTTTTTTCCATTCTGGATTTTCTTTTTGCAATTTTTCAAACCAATCTATTTTTTGCGCTTTTTTAAATCTACGCCATGATACTATTGAAAAAATCATCATATAGCAAATTCTCACAAACCAATAAACATCAAAAACAATAATAAAATAAATTGCCCATAGCGGTTTTGTAAAAGACAAAATCAGAACGCTGATTAGCGTTGCCCAAACCATAGCGCCTGGAATAATTTCTAAAATTCTGTATTTTAAATGATCGCTTATTTTAAACATATTAATTTTTATAGAATGCCTTATATGCCTCATAAGCGGAATAAATATCAGCCTTTGAAGAAATTTCCATTGGAGCATGCATATTAAAAAGAGCGATCCCGCAATCAATTGTGTCAATATTTCTATTAGCCAAATATTTTGCGATAGTTCCTCCGCCTCCTTCATCTATTCTGCCAAGTCCGCCTGATTGCCATTTTATATTGTTTTTGTTAAAAATTTCTTTGATTTGAAAAGCATATTCAGCGCTTGCCTCGCTGGTTGAATATTTTCCACCGCTTCCAGTATATTTTTCTATTGCCACGCCATATCCAAGATAAGCTGTGTTTTTAGCGTCATAAACCTGCTTGTAATCAGGATCAAATCCTGCGGTAACATCCGCTGAAATAGCTTCTGAATTTGAAAAAAATTGATAAACATCTTTTAAGGAACTTTCTTTTTTAAAAATTTCCATTAATTCCAATAAAAAATTTTCTAAAAATAAAGACTGAGATCCGCTTACGCCGTCACTGCCAACTTCTTCTTTGTCCACTAAAAAACAGATTTGAGTTTTATTAATGTTGATTTTATTAGATTCTATAATAGACATTAAAGAAGTATAAGCGCAAATTTTGTCATCCTGCCCGTAAGCCGCTATCATTGATCTGTCAAAACCAAGATCGCGCGCTTTGCCGCAAGGAACAGCCTGCAGGTCGGCGCTGAAAAAATCTTCTTCAATAATTTTATATTTTTTATTTAAATAATCTAAAATAGCTAATTTAATTTTGTTTTTAACATCTGCGTCTTTAACAGGAATAGAACCGACCAACAGATTAAGCTCTTCGCCTTCAATTGCTTCTCTTAACGGTTTGCCCATTTGTTTTCTTGCTAAATGTGGAAGAAGGTCGGTAATCATAAAAATCGGGTCATTGTCATTATCTCCAATATTTATTTTTACTTTTCCGTTGTTTTTTGTCATTACTGTTCCGCGCAAAGACAACTGGATTGTTGGCCAATGATATTTTTTAATTCCTCCATAATATTGTGTTTTTAAAAACGCTAAAGATTCGCTTTCATATAATGGATTTGGCTTAAAATCAAGACGTGGCGAATCAATATGCGAAACAATAAATTTAGCTCCATTTTTTAGAAAGTCTTTTTTAAAAACAGCTAAAATTAAATTTTTTTCTCTATTTTTTTTATAAATTTTTATTGTTTCATTATTTTTTATTTTTTTCTTTTTTAACTCTTTTATCGTTATAAAACCATTTTCGCGCGCGATTTTTTCTCCTGCTTTAACAGCCTCTCTTTCTGTTTTCGCTGAATTTAAAAAATTTTTATATCCATCGCAAAATTCAAAAGCTTTTTTTGTTTTGTTCTTGTCCCATTCTTCCCAACAGGATTTTTTATTTAATAACAATTTTTTTTCTAATTTAGTTTGTTTAGGCATAAGGTTTTAGCTTAATTAGCTTCGTTAGCTCTTAGCTTTTAGATTTAATTATAAATTTAATATATCATCCTTCCTTTTAAAAATCAAGGAAAATATTTTTTGAAAAAATATCGCGTTGATTATTGTCTAGGGTTATTATGCAAAAAAATTAATATTGTTAAAAATTTGTCAACCTATTTTATGATTTTTATTTTATCGCCATCTTTTAACTCGCGATTTCCTTCAACAACAATTATATCGCCATCAACTAATCCTTTAATTACTATTACTTCATTCTCGTTGTCTTTAGTTTTTATTGTTTTAATTTTAATTTTTCCTTTATTGTCAACTGTATATACTTTTTCAACTTCATCTTCAATAAAGATCGCTGTTTTTGGAATCACTAAAACATCAGTTTGCTCTTTAATAATAATTTTAATATCAGCCATCATTCCTGCTTTAATTTTTTCATCAATGTTTTTTAATTGAATTTTAACAGTGAATTTTTTATTTGCTGGATCAGCCACAGAGCTGATATAATAAATTTTTCCGACAAATTTTTCATCAGGACAAGCAACTAAACTGATTTTAACATCTTGTCCGATAGACACTTTGCTAATATCAAATTCAGTCAAAGCGACTTCTATTTTTATGGATTTAATATCAACAACCGTAAATAATGGCGCGCCAGCCATAGCCATTTCTCCAATGTTAATAAATTTTTGGTTAACAGTTCCACTAATTGGGGAAAAAACAGTCGTATTTCCTAACATGGCTGAAATAGAGTTAATTTGGCCGTCAGCTGATTCCACATGCATTTCAGCTGAATTAATTTGAACTTCAGATTTAGCTCTAACATTGTTCAGCGCTTTTTGAGCCGATTCTAATTGTTTTTCGGCTAAATCAACTCCTATTCGCGCTGAATCGCTTGACATAGTGTCGCCAATTTTTAAATTAGCGATTAATTATTTAATTGTTTTTATATTAGAAGAAGATCCGTCTATAACAGCTTGCGCGCTGTAAATGCTATTTTTCGCCACTCCTAATTGAGCAACAGTAAAATTAGAGGATGTTATAGCATAAGACAAAATTATTCTCATATCATCCAAAGCAAGAGATGTTTTATTTGATATATCATCAATCTTAATCAACATTTCATCAATCTCTGCTCTGCTTGTTTCATATTTTATTGAATTATAATAATCTAAAGTTTTACTATATTCTGAGCGGGCAACAACATAAGAATTCATTAAATCATTAAAAGATTGAGAATTAGAAGTTGGAAAATATTGATAATAATTATTATAATGTCCTGTCGCATGATCATCTAAAATATTTTTAACGTTTTCCAAAGAATTATTTATTGTTAATAAAGCGGAATCACTTTTTAATTTTGCGTTTTCATAAGCGTTGCTTAAATCGTTAGTTGATTTGTCTAAGCTATTTTTTAAATTTTTTTCAGCAGTTGATATTCCTATTTCAGTTGATTCAATATCTTTTTGAGTGGAGAAAATTATATTTTCTAAATTTTTTTGCGCGATTTGATAATTATTAAAAGCTGTATTATAATTAGCAACCAACGATTGATCATCTTCTAATTGCGCGACAATTTGTCCCGTGTAAACAAAATCACCTTCATTAACATACATAATAGCCATTCTGCCACTTGTTTTTGCGCTAATTTTAGTTTCGTCTAACGGTTCAGTAATAGCAGAAAGCGAAATATCCTCAACAGCTGTTTTGCTTAATATTTTTTCAACCTTAATTTTTTGATATGTTTCATTTATATTTGCGTCTATTTTTTGTTTCTGATCATTGTCGTAATCATTATATTTATAAAAAGCGTAACTAAACACAGCGACTAACAAAACTATAATTACTAAAATAGAAATAGCCTGTTTAGATAGTTTAGATTTTATTTCTTGATTCATACTTTTAATTTTTAACAATAATTTTACTTACCAATCGGTAAGTATATTATCTTACTATACATTTTATTTAAAATATGTCAATAGTTTTAAATAACATAAACAGCCAGTTTATAACTGGCTGTTTATGTTCAAAATTTTTTATTTGTTAAAATTTTTGTAAATTAAAATATTTATTTTGAGCCATTAACTATTTTTTCAACCCTTACATAAATTCGTTTGGAAAATTTTTCCACTAAGCTGTAAATTACGGGAATTACCACTAACGTCAGTAAAGTGGAAATCAGTAATCCGCCGATTACCGCGATTGCCATCGGCCGCATCATTTCCGAACCTTCTTGTCTTGCCAAAGCCATAGGCAACATTCCCAATATAGTAGTAGTAGAAGTAATTAAAATCGGGCGCAAGCGAGTTATTCCGCCCTCAACTAAGGCATCAAATTTATCCACGCCTTTTTTTCTTAATTGGTTGATATAATCAATTAAAACAATAGCGTTATTTACCACAATCCCGGCAAGTATTATCACGCCCATAAAAGACGGCAAAGACAAAGTTTGTCCTGTAATAAACAGAGCCAACCCCACACCGATAAAAGCTAATGGCAATTCAAACATAACAATAAATGGATGGATTAGCGATTCAAACTGCGAAGCCATAACCATATAGACTAACAAAATTCCCAGCGCCAACGCCCAGCTTAAAGCGCTAAAAGCATCTTGCATCTGTTTATAAGATCCGCCGTATTCAATAAAATATCCAAACGGCAATTCATAATCGCTTAATTTGCTTTTTATGTCTTTTACCGCGCTTCCAACATCCCTATCAATAATATTAGCCGTTACCGCTACCACCCTTAATTGATCTTCGCGATTAATTTTCACAGCGCCTTCGTCTTTGGAAATTTTAGCTACTTGCTTTAGAGGTATCTGGCTCCCGAACGGAGTAGTTATCGTCAAATTTTCTATCTGTTTAATATCATCTCTATAAATTTTATCAAAACGAACTCTTATATCTGTTTCTTCTCCTCCTTGGCGCAATTGAGTGGCGACTGATCCCTGTATAGAATTTTTCACAACAGAACCAATTTGTCCGACTGTCAGACCTAAATAAGATGCTCTTTCCCGATCAATGGTAATAACTAATTCCGGCTTGCCTTTACTCAGAGTGGTATCAATATCGCGTACGCCTTCCAAGTCATCAATTTTTAGCGCGATTTCATAAGCCGTATTTTTTAAAACATCTAAATCCTTTCCAAATATTTTAATTTCAATTGGAGAGCTTGAACCGCTTATCAAAATTTTACTCATATCAGTAAAATTTATTTCTAAACCTCTTATTCTGGGAACTTTTTTTCTTATTATTTCCTGAACATCTTCAGCTGAATATTTCCTATCTTTTTTATCTTTTAATCTAATAAAAATTTGAGCTTCGTTAATGCCTGCTGACCCAAGTCCCAAACCGATACTTTCGCTTCTACTGGCTTCATCTAAACCGACAAAACTGGTAATAGCCGATATTTCATCAATGTTGACTAAATTATTTTCTATTTGGTTAATGGCTTTATTAGTTTCCTCCAGGGATGTGCCAACTGGCATTTTCACTCCAAGCAGCATCATGCTTTGGTCGCTGATAGGCATAAATTCAGTTCCAATAAACGGAACTAAGGCAATTACACCAATTAGCAAACTAATAGTAACAGCCATAGTTTTGAAACGATTATTCAATGACCAAATTAAAATTTTTTTATAAATATTTTGAATTTTTTTAAAATGACTCTCTCCAGAAGCTTTTTGATAATCTTTCGCTTGCTTTCTTTTTTTAAAAATTTTAGATGCGATCATCGGCACTAAAGTCAAGGCTACAAACAAAGAAGAGGCTAAAGAAAAAATGATTGTTAAAGACAACCCTCGCGATATTTGCCCTATAATGCCAGAGCCAAAAGACATGGGCAAAAAAACAGCAATAGTAGTCAGTGTAGCCGCTGTAATAGCCATTCCAACTTCTTTAGCTCCAATAATAGCGGCTTTTTGCCGCTTGCCGATTTTTTCCAAGTGGCGATAAATATTTTCAATTACCACCACGGCATTGTCCACCAGCATTCCGATTCCTAAAGCCAATCCACCCAAAGTCATAAGGTTTAAAGTATAGCCAACGGCGTAAATAGGAATAAAAGTGGCGATCAAAGATAAAGGGATAGCTAAACCAATAGCTAATGTAGGGCGCCAATTTCGCAGAAACAAATAAATTATCAGCATTGCCAACAATCCGCCGATTATTCCGCTTTGCGTTACTGAATCAGTTGAAGTTTTAATTAAATGGCTTTGATCCATTACTAACTTAAAATCAATATCTTGCGGCAAATTTTTTCTTAATTTTGGCAATTCTTGCTTAACTGCTTTGGCAATCTGCGAAGTATTAGCGCCTGATTGCTTATTAATCAACATTAATAAACTGTCTTTTTTGTTAGTACGGCAATAACTTCTTAATTCTTTATGTGTATCAATAATTTCTGCGACATCTTTTAAATAAATCGGTGTATCATTTTTGACAACAATAACTGTATTTTTCATTTCCTCTATATCCTTATATTTCCCTATCGTGCGCAAAGGGAATTCTTGCAAACCCTGTTCTATAAACCCGCCGGACAGATTAATATTTTCTCCGCGCAGAATTTGGACAACTTGAGCTTGAGTTAAATTATAGAGATCTAATCGCGGCTTATCTAATTTTATTAAAATTTCCCGATCTTGCCCGCCGCGCAATTCAACAGAAGCTACTCCATCCAATCTTTCAATTTTGTCCTTAATATTGTCTTCCAATATTTTTTTTAATTCTAAAATTTCCAAATTATCGGACATAACGCCATATCCAAGAATCGGCATTGCTCCGACATCCATTTTTATTACCATGGGATGGCGAGCATCTTGTGGCAAATAATCTTTTATCAAACCGATTTTATCTCTAATATCTTGAGCGGCAAAATCAACATTAGTTCCGCTATTAAATTCAACCATTACCGCTGATATTCCTTCCTGTGAAAAAGATTTAATTGACTTGACATCTTTGACTGTTGCTACAGTATCTTCAATTGGTTTAGTAATAACATCTTCAATATCTTCTGAAGTCGCGCCACTGTAAGAAGTAACAACAGATACTACTGGAAATTCAATGTCTGGAAGCATATCCAATCCCAAACGGCTTAAAGAAATAAAACCAAAAACAACAATGATTAAAACCATCATTGTTATAGTAACAGGCTTGTCAACTGAAAATTTTGGTAGATTCATAAATTCATTAATTTTTTAATTTGAGGCAAAATTTTAAGAGTAGCTTTTTCGCCAGCTCTAATAGTTTTTTTAACTTCTTTATTATCAAAGAATTTACTCCAGCCTACTAATCCTATTTCTCCAACTTTCGGCTCTATAAGAATATCAGCTGTTTTTAAAGAATTTTGCGCCAAATGATATCTTAATATATTTAACGCTCTTATCGGCACTTTCGTTAAATTAATATTTTTATCTAAATCATTTTTTAATCCATTATTAAAAGAAGTATTATCAAGATTAACAGCTATCACTATATCAGCTCCCATTGCGCGCGCCACATCATCTGGTAAAGGATTTGATAATCCGCCGTCAGCTAACAATTTGTTTTTATATTTCAATGGCTGGAAAACAACAGGAACCGACAAACTTGCCCTTATTGCTTTAATAATATTGCCTTGTTTAATATCAATTTCTTTGCCAGTAGTTAAGTCGGTTGCTACTATTACAAGAGGAATTTTCAGATTATTAAAATTCAGATCGCTCGCGATCCATGTTTTAATTAAATTTTCTAATCTCTTTCCTTTAACTAATCCTCCATTAAAAGTCGGATCAACTATTGACAGTCCTGTTCTCCATGTGGCTTCTAAAGCTATTGCTTCTAATTTATTTATATTTTGATTTGCGGCATAAAAAGCGCCGACCAAAGCGCCGATACTTGATCCAGCAATATAATCAATAGGGATATTATTATCTTTTAAAGCTTTAATAACGCCGATATGTGTTAGCCCTTTGACTCCGCCACTTCCCAAAGCCAAGCCGATTTTCGGTCTTTTAAATTTTGTCATAAACTATTTTTTATTTTTTTAATCTTTTTAAATTATATAAATATTATAAAAGCGCTCAATTTTGCATCTAAAAATTTATTAATTAAGCGCAATTATAATATTTTTATTGTCCAAATGGCCAATTACCTTCCGACCAAGCCCAAAAAAGATATCCTGCAACAGCTATGACGGCAATAGCCGCAACTCCGATTATAATTGTTGTTGGACTTGACCAATCCATATTTGTTAAAAAATCTGGCATATTTTTACCTCCTTTCTTAAAAATTTATTTGTAAGATATACTATCGTTGTTTACACTTTTTGAAAATTTTTTTTGGTTGTCATTCCGGAAAGTATGATTTCTCGACGAGCTTGCGAGTCGTAAGAAATTAACTTATCCGGAATCTACGCTATATATAACCACAAATCAATTGAAGTTATAGATTCCGGATAAATGATTTTTTAAAAGCTCGCAGACTCGCTTAGAAAATCTGTTTTCCGGAATGATAAAAAGTGTAAACAACGCTCTTGATTCTTACAATTTATTTTATAAAATAAATGGCGCTAGCGTAACACATTATAGCGAAAAGCGCTCCAATCAAGGCTACTGTAGACGCGTAAAATAACGGAGAGGAAGTTTTACCTTCTAGCAAGGCGCGATGAATTCCAAAAATAAACAGTAAAACTATTCCTGTCATAATAGAAATTATTCTGGCAATATTTAAATCATTCATAAATAAATACGAAATAAGCGGTAAAACAATAATTATAAAAGTAAATATAAAAGATCCAGTGCTTTCAAAAATATCATCTTGAGAATAAGTTTTCGTTTTAGATTTAACAACTAAAGGACCGAACGAATTCGCGAAACTGCTTGCTAATCCGACTATCAGCCCTGATGATAAAATTGTCCAATGATTTGAAGTAAGTGTTGAAATTCCCAAAGCTATGCCAAAACTCGCCATAATAGAACCGAACAGTCCTAAAATGATTCCTTGTATCTTTTTTTCTATATCAGACAATTCAAACATTATTTTTTTATTTTTTTTCTCATCATTAGAATTAGAATGAGAATGGTTTGTGCCTGTTTTTTTGTTAAATTGTTCTAATGGCATATTTTTAAAATAAAATTGTAATAATTTGATTAGATATTTTTTTTGAATTAATTTTTTTATTTAAAAATGAATATTCTAAAAGTAATCCGTCCATCATTCCAGTAAGCAAAGAAGTTAACAGTCTGCTATCAACTTTTCGCGCTAATTTTTTTTTTGCAATCATTTCTGTAATAACTGGTTGGATTAAATCAACAGTTTGTTCTCTTAATTTAATAATATGTTTTCTTATTTGCGTATCAGTCGGCGACATTTTAAATATTAAAGATTTGATAAGATTTTTTTCATTAAAGCCAAAATCCAAATAATTTTTTATAAGTATACGCAATTTTTTGTCAGCCGTTTTTTCATTAAACGCGCCAGCAATAGACAAGCTTAAATTATGAAAAACCTTATTAAGCACATCTTTATAAATTTCAGCCTTGCCTGAAAAATGGTAATAAAGAGCGGCTTTAGTAATATTGAGTTTTTTGGCAATATCATTCATTGAAACTCCCAAATAGCTGTATTCTGAAAAAAGCTTGCGAGCAATTTCAATAATATGTTTTTTAGTGCCTTGAATAATATCTTCTTGTTGTTTTATGATAGCCATAAATTTATTTTTATTTAATTAATTTGCTTACCACTCGGTAAGTATATTTATACTATATATATTTCTAAAAAGTTTGTCAATACTATATATTTAATTTTGTCAAAAAAATGAAAATTGACGCCTCTTTATTAACATGATAATATTTTTTTATCCACCAATATAAAAACAAAATAAAAATAAAAGGAGGTGAAAAAACAAAAATTGTGGTGGATATTTGTTCTTTATTGTTCTTTATATTAACGAAGAAAGGAGATGTTGCATGAAAAAAGTAAATGTATTATTAGTTAATATATCGTTAATGAAAAATTTTTTTAGACCAACAATAAAAAAAATATTAATAACTTCCATGTTAATATATATAGGTAATTTAACAGTGCACTATGGAGTAATGCATTCTTTTTATATTAATAAAGAAACGCCAATATTTTTTAATGTCTATAAAGTATTTTTATTACCGATGGAGTTAATAGAAAAAATAATAATATATTTTGGAAATTTTACGCCTGACATTATTATATTTAGTTCTTTTTTTGCTTCCTTGATTTTTTTAAATTATTTTTTTTATCAATATTTTTTAAGTTGTTTATTAGTTAAAATATATGAAATATCAAAAAAATATATAAAAAATTTTAAACATAAAGATTATAAATAATTATCTGTTTGTATTAAGAAAGCTTTAAAATTATTTAAGTATTCAAATAAAAATAAAGAATATCTGTTTAAACAGGTATCTTTTTTTTGGATTATAGATTATAATTATGTAAAAAGATTATTTTTATGGAAACAAAAATTATATTAGACAATCAAACAATCAAATGTCAGATTAAAAAAAGTAGAAGAGCTAAAAGAGCGCGACTGGCTGTTTATTGCGACGCCAGTGTTGTTTTGACAATTCCTTATTATTGCAGTAATAAGTTGGTTGAAAATTTTATCAAAAAAAATTCAAAATGGCTTTTTGCTAAAATAAACAATTTTAAAAAAAGAAAATTTTCTTTAATAGGGGGAGATAAAAATGATTATTTAAAAAATAAATTAAAAGCGTTGGGAACAGTAGAACAAAGAGTAAATTATTTTAACAGTTTTTATAATTTTCAATTTAATAAAATCTTTATCAGGAACCAAAAAACAAGATGGGGGAGCTGTTCTCAAAAAAGAAATTTGAACTTTAATTACAGAATTATTTATTTACCTCAGCATATCGCGGATTATATTATAGTGCATGAACTTTGCCATTTGCGAGAGTTTAATCATTCAAGAAAGTTTTGGAATTTAGTTTCACTTAAAATCCCAAATTATTTGGAGATTAGAAGGGAATTAAGAAAGTAAACAAAAATAAACAAATTAAATTTTGTGTATTCTAAACACTATATTACAATTTAATAAGCATTAAATTCAAAATTCCAAATAACAAATAAATTACAATGACCAAAATCCAAAATACAAAACAGTTTAGAATTTTGAATTTTTAGATTTTGAATTTATTTAGGATTTGTGATTTTGAATTTGTAATTTATTGATAGGTGTTTATTTTATTATTTTTTAATGGAAAAGAATATAGTTTTTTTACAAAACAAAATTTAAATTTATTTTATGGAATTTAATGAAGCACAACAAAAAATTATCAATAATATTTTCGGAGCTTATATTATTTCGGCTCCTGTTGGAACAGGCAAGACAACAGTTTTGACAGAAAGAGTAATTAAAGCGCTGGACTCTGGAATCAAGCCAGGGGAAATTTTGTGTCTGACTTTTACTAATCGCGCTGCTGAGGAAATGATGAACAGAATAAAAAAAAGAATCAAGTCAAAAGAAATTATTGATAATTTGACAATCAAAACTTTTCATGGATTTTGCGCTTATTTTATAAAATCAGAAGCAAAGAAAATTTGTATTAATTTTGATTTTGTTGTTTTTGACGAAACAGAACAGGTGGAGATAATGAAAAATATTCTGCTTGATTATCCAGAGTTAATTATTGAAGGAAAAAACGAAAAATATCAAATTTTTGATTTAATTGATAAATTGTATCGTTATAGATTAAACAAATTAGAGCAGGAAATCGGATGTGTTGTTAAATCCAGGCATCTTGACAGTGATTTAATGGAAATAAATAAAAAATATTTGCAAACTTTAAAAGATCAAAACGCGCTGGATTTTAACGAGCTTGTTCTTTTAACAATCAGATCGCTCTATCTTGATAAAAAATTAAGAAACAAATGGTCAAAAAGATATAAATTTATTCA
>JAYEJU010000056.1:55561-59035 GCA_034660655.1 Patescibacteria group bacterium
GGTTTGAAAATTTCTGATTTTTTAAATTTTAAAAATTATAATTTTTTAGAGCCGTTTCATAATCTTATAAAAAGATGGGATAGCGGGCGGATTATTGTTTTAGACACGGAAACAACAGGCTTGAATATTTTAAAAGATGAAATTATCCAGATTTACGCTGTTGAAATAGTTGACGGCAAAATTGGAAAGGACTTTCATTATTTTTTAAAAAACAATATTCCTGTTGGAAATTCAGCTGATGTTCATGGAATTAGCGATGAGTTTTTACAAAAAAAAGGAAAAGATCCAAAACAAGTATTAAATAAATTAAAAGAATTTATTAAAGCAGACGCTGTTATCGGGCATAATGTTAATTTTGACATTTCAATGATAAAAGAAAACGGGAAAAGAAATAGTATAGATTTTGATTTTGAAGAATATTATGACACTTTAGATATTGCTAAACGGTTTATCAAAAATACTGAAAATTATAAACTCACAACTTTATCTCAATTATTAAAATTAGAAGTTGCGACACATGACGCGAAAGATGATGTTTTGGCAACGGTTGGGCTTTTAGAAATTTTAGTTAATAAATTAAAGATAGGTCATTTTCAGCGAATTGAAATTTTTAAAAAATTTTCCAAAAAATTTATTCAGTTAAGCAGTCTGATTTATTCTTGGCAAAAAATTATTAAAGAAAAACGTCCGGCAAAAGCTTTAGAATACATTTGGGAGAGTTCAGGATTAAAAGATTATTATAAAAAAGACAAAGAATCTGACAAACGGTTCAAATCAATTGAAAATCTGATTTCTATTTTTAAAGAAAAAGACAATTTAGACAAGCCTGCGGATTTTGTTTTAAGAGAGCTAATACACTTTGCGTCTTTAACTAAAGATATTAATTTTTTAGCTTTGGAGAAGGGGAGAGTTCCAATTGTCACCGTTCATCAAGTAAAAGGGCTGGAATTTGATTATGTATTCATAGTTGGAGTTAATGAGTTTAAATTTCCAGTTTATAACGCGGATTTAGAAGAAGAAAAAAAACTTTTTTATGTCGCCATGACAAGAGCAAAAAAGCGCATTTTTATTTCCTACAGCAATTTTAATGACTTTAATAATCCTATTAACAGAAGTATTTTTATAGATTTGATTGATGAAAAATATATAGATTTTTATTAGTTGTTTTTATTTATCATTTTTTTAAAAAAGTGCTATAATAAAATTATATAAACACACTAATATTTTAACATTTAAATATGTCAGAAGAATCAAAAAAAATATTTTATAAAAAAATTGAAAGACAAGAACAAAGAACAGATAAACGCGAAGCTGAAAATAGAAAGGAAAAAGTTGAACAGCAATTTGAAAAATCAGCGGACGGCAAAATAACAGAAACGCAAGATTCTGATAAAGATTTTTTGCAAAGTGCATTGTCAAAAGTTTCAACAGATTTGCATCCTTTGCAAAAAACAGCAGATCTTGTTGAAATAGAAAATATTTTAAGCCAAGGAATTGAAAATATTTATGATGGACTATCTCCTGAAAAACAATCTGAATTTAAGAAAAGGGGCGAGGAAACAGCTTTAAAAATATCTTTATTATTGCAAAAAACAAAAGTTAAAGTTAAAAATATTATAAAGTTGATTAAAGACTGGCTGAAAATTATTCCTGGAATTAATAAATTTTTTCTTGAACAGGAAGCAAAAATAAAAGCAGATAAATTGCTTAATTTAAAAAAATATGGATAAACTTCAAAATTTATCTGGAATCTTACGCTAAAATATAACCCTAAGATCCCAGATAAGCAAAATTTTTATTTATTCGCTTTACTCATAAAAAAATTTTACTTTCTGGGATGACAATTAACTGTCATTCCAAAATTTTTCAAATAATCTTTTTTTACTGTCATTCCAGAATTTTTTGAGCAACAGCCCAGTCCTACTGTCATTCCAGAAAATTTTGTAGCGTAGCAAAAAATTTATCTGGAATCTTACGCTATTAAAAAATATCCAAACATAATTTTAAAATTAAAATTCAATCATAATTAAAAATATGTTTATAAAAACCAAACAAAAATTTAAAATCAAATTCAAAGCGTTTATGTCCGCGCTAACTTTTCAACACGCAGTCGGATACGTGTTTGTGGTATTGGGGTTGTTGGTGGGAGTTTTGGGGTTTGGTGGGAGTGCGAGGGCTGAACTTATCAATCCTGCAACCGATTTAGAGTATCTTGGAGCGTTTAGGCTGCCAGATGATACGTCTGGAGCAACTTATGGATGGGATTATGGGCTTGAAGCGATGACATATTATCCCAAGGGTGATTTTAATGGATCGGGAGATGGTTATCCTGGTTCAATATTTGCTTCAAATCACGTTTATGAAAAATATGTAGCGGAGATTAGTATTCCTGTTCCTGTAATATCCAAAAATCTGGATGACCTCAACAGAGCTACGACTTTACAGAATTTTCATGATATAAACCAGGGAATATATTCCACACCGTATTCAGAAATAGAAATAGAATATCTTCCGAGGCAGGGTAATCAAACCAGCGATAAGATTTATATCTCATGGAATAGCTGGTATAATGTAGCAGATGATGATGTGGATAGATATGGTTGGTTTGAATTGGATTTATCCAACCCTAATACTCAAGGCCTCTGGAACCTTGGTAGTGGCGGTGTTAATATCGGCACAGTAGGAGAGTTTCTTTTTGAGATTCCGCAATCATGGGCTGATTTGCATACGCCAGGGAAACTGCTTATTACAGGTAAATATAGAGAAGGCGGCTGTGGCGATGGCGGGTTCAGATACGGTGGCGGTCCAGGAATGCATGCCTATGGGCCTTGGAACCAAGGGAATCCCCCGAGCCCAGAGTCAGTTATTGAGCAGATAACGCTTCTATCTTATGTAGGTGGTCATGTTTGGCAATGTCCTAACAATGATGATATGTGCAAAGTAAGAGATAAGTGGGAAGGTGGGGCATGGCTTACTGCTGGCGATAAGTCTGCCGTGGTTTTGACGGGCGTCAAAGGACTTGGGGAAGATTACTATGGGGAAAGCCCTAATGGCTGCGGAGGAAAAGGTTACCACAACCTGGGTGGTTATAAGCCATATATGCTTTTTTATGATCCTGATGATCTTGCTGATGTGGCAGAAGGAATAAAAGAGCCTTATGAACCGCAGCCCTATGTTACACTTGATTGCGGTGAGTATGCGTTTACGTCTTATGATATATGTAGGGCAGGTTACAGTAGCGCCGGTTATGATCGTGAGCATGGGTTATTATATGTTGCAGAGCCGCATGTTGACGGCCCTATGGCTGTAATCCATGTATTCAGTATTAAATCAGAAACTCCTCCAACCCGCTCCAACCCTCAACCAACCGGAACTCTATCTTCAGGCACAACTTCAACCAATATCTCATTAGACACCAACGAAACAGCGACATGCAGATATTCAACAACAGAGGGAACAGCATATGGTCCTATG
>JAYEJU010000057.1 GCA_034660655.1 Patescibacteria group bacterium
GGAGGTACTTTTTTTATAAGAGTTTTATGTTATTTAATTATTTGTGCCTCGGGAGAGAATTGAACTCTCACTCTCTTGCGAGAACGGGATTTTGAGTCCCGCGCGTCTACCAGTTCCGCCACCGAGGCTTCTGTTTGTTTTAAATATTATAATAATTTTCTTTAATTGTCAAAAATAAAAAAATAGTGTATAATAAAAAAAATGTGAAATAATTTTTTTTTATGATAATTTCCGTTGTTAATCAAAAAGGCGGGGTTGGCAAAACAACAACAGCCGTAAACTTATCGGCTTATTTGGCGGCTATGGGCAAATTTGTTTTGCTTATTGATATTGATCCGCAGACAAACGCCACCAGCGGAATCGGCGTTGATAAAAATAGAATTGAAAAAAGCAGTTATGAAGTTTTACTTGGAGATGTTAACGCGAGGGACGCTTTGTCAAGTCTGTTTATGCCGACTCTCAAAATTATGCCGTCATCTCCTAATTTAGCTGGCGCCACAATTGAATTGGTTAATCAGCCTAACAGAGAATTCGCGCTAACCAACGCTTTATTGGAAATAAAAAATGATTTTGATTTTATTATAATAGATTGTCCGCCATCGCTGGATCTTTTAACTATTAACGGGCTTGTCGCGGCTGACTATGTTCTAATTCCTATTCAAGCTGAATATTACGCGTTAGAAGGGCTTGGAAGCCTTTTAAACACTTTTAATCTGATCAAGGAAAATCTTAAGCCTAATTTAAATGTTTTAGGTTCTGTTATAACAATGTATGACAAGAGAAACAGTTTGGCTCGAGATGTAATGAACGAGATGTATAAAAATTTTCCATTTAAAATTTTCCGCTCTGTTATTCCAAGGAACGTGCGTTTAACAGAGGCTCCGAGTTATGGGCAGTCAATTTTGCAATATGATTCAAAAAGTAAAGGAGGAAAAGCTTATGAAAGATTAGCTAAGGAAATTTTAGATCATTTCAGCTGGCAATAAAATTTATAATTTAAATACTCATTATGAAAAAAATAGGTTTGGGCAGAGGGCTTAGCTCTCTTATTCCTAAAAAAGAAAATATTAAAAAAGATGATGTTCAAAGCGATAAAGCAAGGAATTTTTTGTATGTTGATATTAATTTAATAGACGCGAATCCATATCAACCAAGAGAAAATTTTAACAAAGAATCTTTATCTGAATTAAGTAATTCCATTAAAAAGTATGGAATTTTACAGCCGTTATTAGTGAATAAACCAGAGCAGGGAAGATATGAGCTAATTGCCGGAGAAAGAAGATTAAGAGCTTCTAAAAAAGCGGGATTAAAAGAAGTCCCGGTTATTATAAAGGGTGTTGATAACTATAATAAATTGCAAATCGCTTTGTTGGAAAATATCCAGAGATCAGATTTAAACGCCTTAGAAGAAGCAAAAGCTTACGAAAAATTGGTTAAAGAATTTAATATGACGCACGATCATATTTCAAAGCAGGTTAATAAAAGCCGTTCTTTTATCACAAACAGTTTGCGTCTTTTGAATTTGCCAAAAGAGATTCAAAAAGCGATTGTTGCTGGAAAAATTAATTCCAGCCAGTCAAGATCTTTGGTTTCTCTTCCAAAAGAAGAACAAAAAAAACTATTTAAAAAAATAGTCAGCGAGGGGTTAACAGCCCGCGATGTTGAAGATAAATCAAGAAAAATTTTAGTAAAAAGCCATTCAAGAATTGTTAAAAAAGATCCGATTATAGCAGATAAAGAAAATCAAATACAGCAGGCGCTTGGAACTAAAGTATGCATTAAGAAAAAAAATAAACAAGGCCAAATAATTATTGATTTTTATTCTTTAGAAGAGCTTGATGCCATTGTTAAAAAAATTAGCATGGCATAAGCTGATCAATTTAAATATTATAAAAAAGACTCATTTTTAAAATGAGTTTTTTTAATAACTAATGGCTAAGGGCTAACTTTTAATGTTTGATTTTGTTGATTATTGTTGAAAATATTCCTTGGCTTTTTGCGTATTTTTTAATATTATCTTTTGCTGTTGATGTTTTAACAAATTTTAGCCAATCTATATTCGGACCTTTGCGGTTTTTTTCAACTATGATTTCCACTAAATCCCCGTTTTTTAATTTTGTGTCTAATGTTTCAATTTTTTCGTTAACCATTGCGTTAACGCATTTATTGCCTATCGCGGTATGGACCTGATAAGCAAAATCAACGGGCGTGGATTCTCTGGGCAAATCAATGACATCTCCTCTTGGCGTAAAAACAAAAATTCTGTCGCTAAAAACATCAAGATTTAATTTATTTATATAATCCTTGCTATCTTTGCTTTCTTGTTGTATTTTTAATATTTCATCAACCCATCTTGAGTCAGTGCGGACATGATCTTTGTATCTCCAATGAGCGGCTATGCCAAAAATCGCTTCTTCGTGCATCTGATTTGTCCTAATTTGAAATTCTATTAGTTTTCCTTCTGGGCCAAAAACAGTAGTGTGCAAACTTCTATATCCATTCGGCTTTGGCATGGAAATAAAATCTTTAAAACGATTTTTTTTAGGTTTCCAAAGAGAGTGGATTATTCCTAAAATTTTATAGCAGTCTGATATGGAGTCAACCAAAATTCTCATGGCAAAAACATCGTAAATCTCATTGAACTTTTTTTGTTTGTTTTGCATTTTTTGCCAAATGCTGTAAAGGTGCTTAAAGCGTCCGTTTATTTCATATTTTAAATTATGTTTTTTAGCTTCTTTGGAAACTATTTTTTTAATTTTGTTAATCAATTCTGCTCTTTCTTTTTGCTGTTTTATTTCGTATTTTTCTTTTAATTTTTTGTAATTTTCATAGTCTAAATATTTAAAACAAGCGTCTTCAAGTTTCCATCGCAATCTCCATATTCCAAGCAGGCCGGCGATTGGAGCGTAAATTTTTAAAGTTTCTTCAATAATCCTTTTTTGTTTATGCTTAGGAAGGGCGTCTAATGTTCTAAGATTGTGTAAACGGTCGGCAAATTTTATAATCATGACTCTTGGATCTTGAGCTGCCGCGACAAACATTTTTTTTAAATTTTCAACATATCTGTCAATTCCGCGATATTTAACTTTTCCTAATTTAGTTATCCCTTCTACTAATTTTTTTATTTCTTTGCCAAAATTTTTTTCTATTTCATCAAGCCCGACGTCAGTATCTTCTGGAACATCATGCAAAATTCCTGCGATTATAGTCGGTATATCTGTTTTAATTTCAGCCAAAGTTTGCGCTGTCGCCAAAGAGTGAAAAATATATGATTCGCCTGACATTCGTTTTTGCCCATAATGAGCCTTGCTTGCGAAATCAAAAGCTAACTTAACCATATCTAAATCAACACCAGAATTATTTTTTTTAACTGTTTTTAAAAGCTTGTCAAGTTGTGGCATATAAATTAGATTAATTATTTTTATTATATATAAAATAAATTTATTTTGCAAAATTTTTGACTTTTATATAAAAAAATGAGATGATAATTAAAAAAGATATTTATGCGAAATAAAAAAATAAACATTGCGGTTATTCACGGAGGCCCTTCTAACGAAAGGGATGTTTCCATAAAAACCAGCCAGCAAATAGCCAAGGTATTGCCAAAAAATAAGTATAATGTTTTTTTAATTGAGATTACAAAAAATAAAAAATGGCTGTATAAAGGAAAATTTGAAGCTGAAAATAGCGGGAAAAAATATGAGATTGATATTCTATCTGATAATAATATTTTAAAAAAGAAAATTGATGTTGCTTTTATCGCTTTGCACGGAAAATTCGGAGAAGACGGAAAAATTCAGGCAATGCTTGATTTGATTGGATTGCCATATACTGGCTCAGGAATGTTGTCCAGCGCTTTGGGAATGAGTAAAATCAAAAGCTTAGAGCTTGTCGCGAAAAATAAAATTAGAATTCCAAAATATTTAACGCTTTATAAAAAAAATACTAATCCAGATTTTAGTAAAAATGTAGAAAAAAATATTAACTATCCATGCGTTGTAAAACCAAGCGAGTCAGGATCAAGCATTGGAATATCAATTGTAAAAAATAAAAATCAGTTTTCAAAAGCTATAGACAGCGCTTTTAAAGAAGATAACGCTATAATTATTGAGCAGTATATCAAAGGCAGGGAGCTTACTTGCGGAATTATGGGAAACACAAATCGGACAGAATTGATTGCTTTGCCAATAGCTGAAATTATTGTTAAAGACTCTGATTTTTTTGATTATAAAACTAAATATTTTTCAAATACTGTTCAAGAAATATGTCCGGCAAAAGTTAATCCTAAAATAACAAAAAAAGTTCAGGAGCTTGCGAAAAAAATTCATAGCGTTTTATGGTGTGATGGCTTAACCCGTTCAGATTTTATTTTATCAGACGCGGATAAAAAACTTTATTTTTTAGAAATTAACACAATTCCCGGACAGACACAAGCAAGCTTATGCCCAAAACAGGCAAAAGCCGCCGGAGTAAAATTCAGCGAATTTTTAGAAAAGCAAATTGATCTTGCCTTTAAAAAACATAATGATTAAATTACAAAATTCATTGAAAACAGGTTTCCCCCTTTGAAAAAGGGGGAGCAAGGGGGATTTATTATTGATTTTTATTTAAAAATCTCC
Organism: Patescibacteria group bacterium; assembly: GCA_034660655.1. NCBI lineage: Bacteria > Patescibacteria group bacterium. The sequence continues at coordinate 4,620 of JAYEJU010000057.1, forward strand.
CCTGACCCCTCTTTTTCAAAGAGGGGAACTATGAAATAATATTATTTCGTAATTCAAAGTAATAAACAGAATGAAAAACGCTTTAGTAAAAACATTAAATAATTTTAAACAAATTCTGCCGATTATTTTAGGAGTTCTGTTTCTCGCTGGATTAACAACTGTTTCTATCCCCAAAACTTTTTATATAAATATTTTAGGGGAAAATAATTTATTTAGTATTTTGTCATCAGCATTGATTGGTAGTATTTCATCTGGGAACGCTTTAACAAGCTATATTTTAGGTGGAGAATTTTTAAATCAAGGTGTTAGTTTGTTTATTGTTACTATTTTTATGCTTGCTTGGGTTACTGTCGGTTTGATACAACTTCCCGCAGAATCTTTGATGTTGGGAAAAAAATTTGCCATTATCAGAAATATCACAAGTTTTATTTCAGCCATAATAATCGCTTTTTTAATTAAAATAACTTTTTTGTTTATATGATTAGAAAAGTATTTGAAAAAATTGGCGGGAAAAATATTTTTGTTATTGTTATCGCTGTTTTATATTTAATAACCGCAATTCTGAATTTTGGCATAGCCAAGAGCGCGTTTTTAAAATCAATTTTTTTAATTCAAAAAATAGCGCCCATTTTTATTTTAGTATTCGCGTTAATATTTTTAACAAATATTTTTTTAGATCCTAAAAAAATAAATAAATCCATTGGTATAGACGCTGGATTTAAAGGATGGCTCACAGCTATTATCGGCGGGATTTTGTCATTAGGACCGATTTATATGTGGTATCCGCTTTTAAGTGATTTAAAAGAGAAGGGCGCCAAAGATGCTTTTATTGTTTGTTTTCTTTATAATAGGGCTGTTAAGATTCCTTTAATGCCAATGATGATTTATTATTTTGGAATTCCTTTTACAATAATGATCAGCATTTATATGATTTTGTTTTCTGTTATTAACGGATTTGTTGTGGAAAAATTAGTTAAACTAACTAAATAATTTTATAATTTTATGAAAATCGCAATCGCGACAAACGAAAAAAACGAAAACGCTGAAATAAGCGAACGCGGAGCAAGGGCTCCTTATTATTTGATTTTTAATGAAAAATCAGAATTAGCGGAAACTCTTTCAAATCCTTTTGCTGTTGGCGGAGGAGGAGCTGGATTTTCTGTGGCAAAAATGTTGTCTGACAAAGGAGCTGATATTTTTGTGGCTGTTCATATAGGAGGAAATATGATTAGCGCATTAGAAGAAAGAGGCGTCAAATATTATGAAAAATCAGGAAAAGCAAAAGAAGCGGCGATAGAAATCGCCAAAGCTTAGGAAAATAGGAAATAAATCCAACAAATTTTTTATTTGCGTTGTTTTATTTTTTGGTATAAGCTGGAAAATAAGTTAATTAATTAAATATTTTTTATGAGTCAAATTTTTACAAATGACAATTTCGAAGAAGAGGTTATTGAAAAATCAAAAATAAAACCCGTGCTTATTGATTTTTTCGCGGAGTGGTGCGGTCCTTGCGTTGCTATGGCTCCAATTCTTAATGAATTAAGCGAAGCAATAGGGGATAAAGCTGAAATAGGAAAGATAGATGTTGACGCTTCAAGGGAAATAGCGGGTAAATATGGAATAATGAGTATTCCAGCTATTAAAATTTTTAAAGACGGAAAAGTTGTTGAAGAAACTGTTGGGTTGCAACCGATGGAAAATTTAAAAGAAATGTTGGAAAAGCACTTATAATAAAATTCAAAACTCAAAACTCAAAATTCCTGCCGGCATGCAAAACTACAACTAAAAATTAAAATATCACAAATTTAAATTAAAATTTGGAAATTGCCTGCCTGCCGGCGAGGCAGGAAAATTGATTGGAAATTCATTGTCACCCTAACGGGTGATCAGCCTTTGGCTGAAAAATTGAAAATTTAAAAATCTATGGAGTGTGTATTTTGTAAAATTATAAAAGGTGAAATTTCTTGTTATAAGGTTTACGAAGATGAAAATTTTTTTGCGTTTTTAGATATTCGTCCGCTTAATCCAGGGCATACTTTAGTTATTCCCAAAAAACATTGCCGCTGGGTTTGGGATGTGGAAAATTTAGGCGAATACTATAAAGTTGTTGGGAAAATAGCTAATGCCATAAAAAAAGCTTTTAACACTGATTATGTTGTTAGCTTGGTTTTTGGGGAAGAAGTTGAGCACGCGCATATTTGGCTTGTTCCAAGATTTAAAAACGACGGACATGGAGCCGCGATTGATTTAAAAAATGTTAAACAGCTAAGCGAGCAAGAAATGAAAGACGCGGCAGAGAAAATTAAATTACATATTAATTAATTTTTCTTTAAGGGGAATTCAATGAAAAATAAAAAAGTTGACAAAAAGATGCGGTCGCACAAGTTTGTCAACTTTTTATTTTTTTTATTTTTAAAATTATTTAAAAATTTTAAAATAAAATGTTAAAGTGTTCGTGTGCTAAAGTGTTAAAGTGTTTTTGACTTATCCACAAAAAAATTAATTATCCCCAGAATTTAGAAAAAAAATGCATTGACACATTTTTTGTTTTGATATTTAATTTCAATAGATAGTTTTATAAATATTTTATAATTTTATGACAGCGGTGGATAGCATAAATTTATTTAATTTTCATGGAGAGGCTATTTTGGCTGGCAACAATATTTTAAAAACTTGGCGGGTAAAAAATTTATTATTTTTTAATTTATAGAGACGCAATATTTTGCGTTTTTTTTAATTTCAAAATATTTAAAATAGTTCCCCTTTTAGAAAAGGGACGTGGAGTTTCCCCCTTGGAAAAAGGGGGATTAAGGGGGATTTTA
>JAYEJU010000058.1 GCA_034660655.1 Patescibacteria group bacterium
CATTGGCACACAATTGTAAATTCTTATGTCTATGGAAATTATCCAATCAATGCTATAATAAAAGCAATCAAACTTGGAGGCAAAACAGTTCATCCAAATATTCCATATTCCGCGTGGCAAAACGCGAAAGATTATGTTGATTATATTGATTTTTAGTATTGAGTATAAAGTATTTAGTATTGAGCGTATATGAGAAATAAAATAAAATCATTTACAGATTTAATTGCATGGCAAGAAGGGCATAAGCTTGTTTTATTGATATATCAAATAACAAAATAATTTCCAAAAGAAGAATTATTTGCTTTAACAAATCAAATCAGAAGATGCGCTGTGTCAATCACATCAAATATAGCAGAGGGTTTTTCCAGAAAAAACAGCAAAGAGAAAATTCAATTTTATCATATCGCTTTGGGTTCATCAACTGAATTGCAAAATCAATTATTAATCGCAAAAGATATTAAATATATAAATAATCAAGATTTTAAACAAATTGCCAATCAGACAATAACAGTTCAGAAGTTGATCAATGGCTTAAAAAAATCAATAAATAATTCCCTTAATACTTAATACTAAATACCAAATACTTAATACTATAAAGCGTTTGCATTTTGAATTTAAGCATTTGTGTGCTAAAATATTTATATAATTAATTTTATGAAAAGACTGTATGACACAAAAGGACATCTTAAACAAGAATTAGTTCAAGATGCCCTTAATAAAGCAAGGTTAGGTGGCAGGCTTCCTAATCTATCCGAAATTAGAATAGAAAAATTTGCTGAAAAATTTACTGATGAATTAAACAAATCCAGAATAAAAGTAGGTAAATTAGTGACAAAAGATGAAGTCGAATATGTGACAAGTAGAATGAGACGCGATAAGCATGATGGCTTAAGAGATAAAGATATCCAGGCGCTTGAAGAAATTATTTTAGATCCAGACGCTAACGTTCGTTAATCATTATATACTTTTTCAGTTTTTTCAATCATCCTTTTTAAAGTAAAATTTTTATTTGCTTTTTTGTATGCTTCATTAGCGAAAATTTTCGCGATTTCTCTATTTTTTAGATAATAGATTATTTTTCTTGCTAATTGTTCTATTGTCTCTTGCTCTAATTTTTTGTCAGTATTTGATTGGACTAAAAATCCGTTTTTATTATCGTCAATCATTTCTGAAATTCCCCCAACATTTGTAGCAACAATAGGAATTTCTGCTAACATTGCTTCCAAAATAACATAAGGGAATCCTTCTTTCTTGGAAGGCAAAATAAAAATATCAAACGCTTTTAAACAGCATGAAGCATTTTCAATAGGTCCTAAAAGAAAATTATTTGTTAAATTTTCTTTTCTGATTTGTTTTTGCAATTTTTCTTTTTCTAAACCATCGCCGATTAAAATAAATTTTGTTTCATTAAACTTTTTAGTTATTATTTTTGCCACTTCTATAATACGGTGCAAAGCTTTAACAGGATAATAATTGGCGATTGTTCCAATAACAATGTTTGTTTGTGGAAGGTTTAATTTTTGTCTTGCTTCTTCTTTGCTTAAAAATTTTAAATTATGAATATCAATTCCGTTGTTGATTGTAATAAATTTTTCAGCAGGAGCTATCTTGTTTTTAATTCCAGATTGTTTGTCAAATTCGCTAACAGTAATAATTTTGTTTTTGTAAATCGCGAAAAATTTTTCAACAAATTTATAAAATATTTTTTTGAAAAAATTTAATGATTCATTAAACACAAATCCATGCGCTGTGTAAATTACTTTAATTCTGGGAATGCCATTTACCGCCAAACTTCCAATAACACTTGCTTTTGAACTGTTAAGATGGATAATATCAGGCTTAAATAATTTTATTAATTTTCGTAATTCAAAAATAGATAGAATATCGCTTATTGGATTTAATTGCCTTTTTAAATGTTTAAGCGGATAATATTTTATTTTTTCTTCTGTTAATTTTTTAAAAACAGGACTGTTAATTTTACCGCCGGCAACAACCATAATATCATATTTTTCACGCAGATTCTTTGCTAAATCCATAACATATTTTTGCGCTCCGCCAATTTCAGACAGAGTTACAACATAAAGAATTTTTTTCTTTTGCATATTTAAAATTGATTTAATTTTTATTATTTTATTTAATAATAACTTATAAGTTAAAGGAAAGCAAATAAAATGCGAAAATTTTTATATAGAATTATTTTTTGAATTTTTAGTTGTTGTTTTCCTGCCTGCCGGCAGGCAGTGAGTTTTGAACTTTGTTTTTGTGGATAATCTTAATGCTCTAAATTTTAAAAATGTGTTATAATAAATTAAATTAAAATTTTTTCATATTAGATATTTATGGGAGGGAATTTTTTTTAGGCTTATTTACAAATTTAACTTATATATCTAAATTATTATAAAATTGAGAGTTTTTTTTGCTCTCTTTTTTTATTTTTTTAACCTTAATTGCTGTTAGCCGCGAAATGATAATTTCGTGATTTAAAGCAATTAAAAAAATTATGAATAAAAAAATTTTATTAGTTTCTTTTCTATTTTTAATGTTCATCTGTTTGGGGTTTTTTGTTAATGCGGGAATAATCCAAGCTATTTCATTAGGGAGCGTAACAACTACTCCTTTTTTAGTAGGTACAGATGATTTAATGTCACAGGAAGGATCTGATTGGACTTTTAAAATTGTTAATGGCGATGTGCCAATCAGGGAATATCATAATATTAGATTTGCTTTTCCAAGCGGATCGCAAGATATTGGGTGGAGCTGGCCTGGATCAATAAGCGGTGACGGCTCTAATACGATTATTACTGCAAGCAGCACGGGAATTGATTTAATCGGCGGAACAGCAAGAGATGGAGAAAGCGATTTATATGGTGATGGAGCAAAAGTTTGGCAGATTAATGGGGAGCAAAATATGTTAGCAACTCAAGTTAGAACAGAAGTTGCCGCAAGCGCTGATTTTTTTATTACAATAAAAGATGTGAATAATCCAGCAGCGGAAATAGGCGCGTTTGATAATGTTACTTGGTCTGCTTCTGTCGCTTCTACTACGCCGACAACAACGCCATTTTTGGCTGAGGGTGATTTTGGCACTACTGCTGTTTATGAATCTATTGACGCAGTCGGAACCAGAGATATTACAAGACGCGGAAACAAAATCGCGGCATGGTCTTTTTCTTTAAATAATTACAGCGAAAACGCTTCCAGCACCATAACGCTTATTACCACCACAACATCTGAATTAGTTCCTGGATCAAAAATTGTTTGGGAATTTCCAAGCGGTTTTTCCATAAATTGCGCCACAACTACCTTGGCGTCAAATTTAGATATTAACAACAACGGAAACGGATCTCCTAAAGTAGCCAATATAGATGTTTCAAGCAATAAGCTTATTTTTACGACAGAGGAAGGAACTATCGCGGCCGGTAACGGAGCTACTTTAGTTGTAAGCGGAATTAAAAATCCTTCAAAAGGATCTTATGGATATTTTAGAACATATACGACTACGGCAAACAACGGCATAATTGACGGAAACCCTTTTGGAATGGATATGAATTATGACGGGCCTCCTCCGATGGACCAAATTCAAATTGGCGGAACTAATACTATTAATGGAACAGTGTTAGGAGCTGACGGAAACGCTGTGTCAGCCGCGCAAGCAGACAGGATTAGGATAGGAATGGGATGTCCTGATAAAATGTTTTATGTTGGAAGTAAAATAGTTAATTCTGACGGAATTTTTACTTATGAAAATTTGCTTGACGCGCGTTATTTTTTATTTGTTATGCCTAAAGATTTTGACAGCGATTTGTCATTTTTTGAAGATTATCTTCAGCCGGCAATGACAGAAGTAAATATTTCCGGAGGCGAAACAATTGCTGTTAGCCCGCAATTTGGAGAACCCAACCATATATTAGAAGGAACAATTACTGGTGGATTAGCTAATTCAAGTTATATAGATATTCATGCTTATAATGGGGAATACGAGACATTTTCAGGTGTTTATACTAGTTCTGCTATGACAATAGACGGCTTGGACGCAAGCGGAGACGGATATTTTAAAATTCCGGCAAAAGCCGGTTCTACTTGGCATATTGAAGTAATGACATATTCTGACGGAAATAAAGGAACTGAACAAGGATTAGAGTCTGGAAACAGCCAGCTTTGGGTTCCTACAATAAGCCCTCAGACTATTGCCTCTTCAGCAGTTAACGCCACCACGACTTTAGCCGCGGCGCCTTTTGTTGTTGCTGATAAAGTTTTGGCAGTTACTTTAAAAAAGGAAACAGGAGATGTTATTGAAGTGTCAGGAGAATTTCAAGGACCAACCCCGTGCCTGTCTATTAGAAGAGCCGGGACAACTATGATGGGGCCTCCAGGGGCTGGAGTATGCCAGACAATGCGGACAACAGGAAGCTCTGCTGATACAGCGATTTTTCAGCTTAAAGCGCCTGCGGGAGCTTATGTTGTGGAAGTTATGCAGCCAGGATTAGGATTTAATGAATTTCCTGTTTATGTTGACGGCAGTGTGACAACAACAACTAAAGAAATTATCATTTCTTCGCCAACGCAATATATTGGCGGAAGCGTGGCTGACAGTGAAAGCAACGCTATAAACGGAGTTTCTATCCACGCTTATTCAAATAACGGTTATCAAACTCATGGAATGACAGATTCAGCAGGGGCTTACACATTATATGCTGAGCCGGGAATTTATACAATTGAAGCTTTTGCACCGGGATTTGGACCTCTTGGAACCTTAAGCAATGTTGTTTTACAACAAGATACTGATAACGCGGGAAATAATTTTACTGTTACTCTCACAGGATTTAAAAAAGTCACAGGACGCGTTTATTATGATTCTAATCCTGATGATGGCGCATATAACGCAAGCGTGGATACTCCTTATCCTAATACGCAAATTTTTGCTAAAGGAGCTTCTGGCGGAAATAGCGCGGTAACAAGACCTGACGGAACTTACACTTTGCGAGCGCCGTCTGCAACAGGATATATTCTTGGCGCTTGGTCGCCAACACTTGGAGCGTTGACTGAATATACAGGCGTTGACATTACAAGCGATATAACAAAAAATTGGTTAGTTGGAAATACCGGAACTTTGCAAGTTACAGTTGAAGGCGGTTTAAGTATTGATGAGCTGTTTGTCCATATTATTGATACAACAACAAATAACGGGAATGGCACTGATTCATGGGTAACAAGCGGTTCTGATAAAATTGCCACACTTACTTTGGCGGTGGGGAGCGATTATGAGCTTCATGTCGGATCTCCAGCTTTTGGCGAATTAACGCAAATATCGCCTAACAATGCCACAACTACAACAGAAATTATTGCCGGCGCCACTACATACAAGACAATAATTTTGCCAACTATGTACACAATCAGTGGAACTGTCACAGCAGGCGCTACTGTTTGGGTTTCTCGGATTGACGGCCCTGGAAATTTTATTACAACCGACACAGCGGGAGGAACTTATTCTATCAGCGTTCCAGGCGGTTATACTTATGATATAGGAGCAAAATTGCCGGGATATATCGGAGCTTCAGCGCAGATAGCTTCTCTTAGCGCGAACACAACTCAAAATTTATCATTGTCTTCAGCAGAATATACTATTTCAGGAAATATTACATCTGACGGATCAACAGCCATAACCCAAGGATTTGTTTGGGCTGAAAAAGTCGGTTCTAATATGTGGACAGGGAATGAAGTCAACGCTGACGGATCATATTCGCTTGATGTTGACGACGAGAGTTGGACAGTGTATGCCGAAGGGCCTTGTTATTACGCTTCTAGCGGGGTAGCGGTTTCAGGCGGAGGAACAGCAAATATTCAATTAGACGCGATTTCCGGATGTTCCATCCCAAGTCCAGAAGTATGTTCTATGTCTCCGGCAACAGGAGGCGCTATTAAGCAGGATAATATAGAAGTTAATATTCCGGCGAACGCTTTAGGAACAGGGTCAACTAATGTGTCAGTGTCTGTTTCGCAGCCAATAGTTGTGCCGCCTGCTACGCCAAATGCCGCTCCAATTGATGATGCCGCGACAGAAATTAATGTTACAAATAGTAGTGGCACATCTATTTCTAATTTAAGCAATTCATTAGAAATTTCAATTACTTATAATCCAGATGATTTGCCTTCTAGTTTTAGCGAAGAAAATTTGCAGTTAGGATATTGGAATGAAACAACAAACACTTGGGACGCTGTTGCCGCTACTGTTGACACTGACGTTAATACAATTACCGCTTCTATATCTCATCTTTCAACTTTTGCGCCGATTACTCCTGTTGGAGAAGGCGGGGTCCCTAATACACCGATAGGCTTGGCTGGGAGCGCTGGAGGAAGTAGCCAGATTAATTTAACATGGACAAGAACAACAGACGCGACCAGCTATGATATTTATCGCGACACTGATTCAAGCGGAAGTTTCGCAAGAATTGGGTCTGAACCAACAGTTTCATCAGGATCAACCACTTCCTATTCTGACACTGGGCTTTCTGCTAATACCACTTATTATTATAAAATTTCAGCTTTGAACAGTAATGGGGAATCAGCGGCTTCAAGCGCGATAAGCGCGGCTACCAACGCTGTTACAATTATAGGAGGAGGGGGAGTTCCTAGCGGAGGAAGCGGCGGAACAACTCAGTATTGTCAAAGCGTAACTTATGGAGAATGGCAAGAAGCCTGTGAAAGCGGCTGGCAGTATAGAGAAATTGAATCTAAAAATCCAAATAATTGTTTAGTAACTTCAGAACAGGAAAACGGAAAAAAGAAAAAATGCGTTGCTACTGAAGAAAATCAAACTGAAGATCAAGAAACAGCGCAAGATAGCGCGATAGGATCAGTTTCAGAAAAAGCCGCTGAATTTGCCCAAAAGATTATTACTATTGCCAGTGAAGCTGGTGAAATAATAAAAGCAAATGTTAACGTTTTACTTAGGAAATTAGGATTTAAGCGAGATTTAGCCAAAGAAAATGTTGTAGTAAAAAAATACATTAAAAATTTGATTAAAGACGCAGCAGGATTGCCTGAACAAAGCCAGCATGCTATAACTAATTTTGTCGCTTACGGAACAAAAACTACTCAAATATTAGGCAAGGGCGAAAGAGCAGGTGTGGTTAATTCTTATAAAGCTACTTTTGGCAAATTGCCGCAGACTGAGGAAGAATGGAATGATGTCATTAAGATAGGCAACGGCAGGTGGCCTAACGAACGAAGTACAGAATCCGAAGCTAATTCCACGGTTGCTTTTAAAAAGATTTATTTAAGAGAGCCTAATCGTAATAACCCTAATGACGATGCCGCTGTTACAGTGATTGCTTACGGCTTGCGTCCGTCTGACAGAAATTTGGATTCTGAAAAAGCCGCTATAAAAACATTTAAAGCTATTTATGGTTATAATCCAGAAAGCGCCACGGCTTGGGATATTGTAAGAGCGATTGCTTACTCAGGAGCAACACGATAGAGAATATAAAAAAATCGTCCCACTAACTAAATGTGTGTGGGGCGATTTTATTATTTATATTATTTGACTATTTAAGGTATTTAAGGGTATAATATAAACAACAAATAAAATTTTAAATAATTTTTTATATTTTTTTATGGATAAATTAAAACAAAAAACAGTTTTAATCACAGGTGGTGCTGGGTTTATTGGTTCGCATCTGTGCGATTATTTTATTAACAACGGAGATAAAGTTATTTGCGTTGATTCTTTTTTTTCTGGCAAGAAAAAAAATATTGAACATCTTATTAAAAATAAAAATTTTGTTTTGATTAAGCACAATATAATTTATCCTCTTAGGAAGAATTTTGACAAAATAGATGAAATTTATAATTTGGCTTGTCCGGCAAGTCCGCAACAATATCAATTTGATCCGATTTTGACCTTAAGAACAAGCGTTGACGGAATGCGCAATATGTTAGAAATGGCTCGTAAATATAATGCTAAAATTTTGCAGGCTTCAACTTCTGAAATTTACGGCGATCCTTTAGAAAATCCGCAAAAAGAAAGTTATTTTGGAAATGTTGATTGTTTGGGAAAACGAAGTTGTTATGACGAGGGAAAACGAGCGGCTGAATCTTTATGCAAAGATTATAATTTGCAATATGGAACAGATGTTAGGATAGTGCGGCTTTTTAATATTTACGGACCAAAAATGATGTTTAACGACGGTAGAGTAATGTCTAATTTTATTTTGCAATCATTTTTGGGAGAGAATATTACAGTTCATGGAGAAGGACAACAATCTAGAAGTTTTATGTATATTAGCGATTTAATCAAAGCTTTTGTCAAAATAATGGAAGCGTCAAAAGAAAAAATAGGAATCGGACCGATAAATTTAGGCAATCCTGATGAGCGTTCAATTAAAAGCTTGGCAGAAGACATAAAAAAAAGAATCAAAAGCAGAAGTAAAATAATTTATATTGATTATAAAGAAATTTCCGAAAGATTCGGCGATCCACAGCAAAGATGTCCGGATATAAGCAAAGCAAAAGAACTGCTTGGCTGGAGTCCTGAAATAGATTTTGATTTTGGCGTTGAAAAAACAATAGAAGATTTTAAAGCAAGATTAAAAGAAAAAACCAGGATTATTATTTTTGCGCCGACTTATTTACCTCTTGAAGGTCCTGCTGAAAAAGCAGTTAAAAAAATTACTAATCGTTTAATCGGTTATGATTTTGATTTGTTCACTACTAAATTTAAAAAAGAATTTCCTAAAAAAGAAAAAATAAACAGAGTAAATATTTATCGTATAGGTTTTGGAAATAAATTTGATAAATATTTGCTTCCTTTTTTAGCAACTTGGCAAGCCCTAAAACTACATAAAAAAAATAGATATGAAGCTGTTTGGGGAATTATGGCAAGCTATGGATCTCTGGCGGGAATTATTTTTTCTTTGTTTTCTAAAACAGCATTTTTGGTAAGTCTTTATGAAGGAAAGATTAGCGAGAAAAAATTTTTGCGGAAAAAAATATTAAACCCATTTTATAAAATTATTTTTAAGCGCGCTAATCATTTGCAGATAGCTACGAAATTAACAGACCAGCAATTAGCGTGGGCGCAAGATGAAAAAGGGATAAGAACAATTGATTTGGATAAAGGATGGGATTATGTGTCTAAAAAAACAAAAGAAGAATTTCAAGAACTTGAAATTTTAACTTCCCGATTATAAGAAAAATAAAATTTATGCGAAAAAAAATTTTAATTTTTTCAATAACTTATCCGCCGTTTGTGGGCGGAGCTGAATTAGCGATCAAAGAAGAAACAGATCGTATCAAAAATATTCAATTTGATATGATAACTTTGCGTTTTGACAGCAATTTACCAAAAGTTGAGCGAATCGGAAATGTCAATGTTTATCGTATAGGATTTACCAAAAAAGGAGCAACAATGAAAGATTTAACTCTTTTTCCTTTAAAATTAAACAAATTGATTTTTCCTTTTATTGCTTATTGCAAGGCTGTAAAATTGTATAAAAAAAATAAATATGACGCGATTTGGGCAATGATGGCGGCTTACGCGGGTTTTGCAGCAATGTTTTTTAAAATTTTTTATTCAAAAGTGCCATATTTGCTTACATTGCAAGAAGGAGATCCAATAGATTATATATTTAAAAAAGTAAAATTTATTCGTCCGTTGTTTAAAAAAATTTTTACAAAAGCTGACTACCTGCAAGCCATTTCCAATTATTTGGCAAATTGGGGCAGAAGTATGGGGTTTAAAGGCAAGTTAAAAGTTATTCCTAATGCGGTAAGCACAGCTCATTTTTCGCAAGAATATAGCGAAGAAGAATTAAATAATTTAAAAAAAGAACTTGGAAAATCAGAGAATGATAAATATGTTGTTACAACATCTCGTTTAGTTTTAAAGAACGCCGTTGATGATGTGATAAAATCTTTGCAATATTTGCCAGAAAATGTAAAATTTTTAATTTTGGGCGATGGTCCTGACAGAAATAAATTAGGAGAATTAGCAAAAAAATTAAAAGTGGAAAACAGGGTAAAATTTTTAGGTTTAGTTGATCATAAAATAATGCCAAAATATTTAAAAGCATCTGATATTTTTATTCGTCCTTCTCTTTCAGAGGGTCTTGGAAATTCTTTTTTGGAGGCAATGGCTGCTGAGATTCCAGTTATTGCGACACAAGAGGGAGGAATAGCTGATTTTTTATTTGACGCTAAAAAAAATCCAGATAAAAAAACAACTGGATGGGCAGTTAATACTCGCGATCCAAAAGGAATTGCAAACGCAATTAAAGAAATATTAAATAATTCTGATAAAACAGCGGAAGTTGTAGCTAGCGCTAAAAAAATGGTTTTTGAAAAATATGATTGGGATATTATCGCGAAAGATATGGAAAATATTTTTAAAAATATTAAAATCCAATAAATGGAATTTATTTTGAAATTAATTTATAAGAATAAATTATTTGTTAAATATTGCGTAGTCGGCGGAACAGCTGCTGCTGTTGATTTTAGTATTCTTTTTATTTTAACTGATTTTTTAAATGTTTACTATTTAATTTCCGCCACGATTTCTTTTATTGTTTCAGCATTAACAAATTATTCTCTAAATAGATCATGGACTTTTCGTTCAAATGGCAAAAAAAGAAAACAACTTCCTATATTTTTTACCATTGCCACAATAGGGCTTATTTTAAATAATAGTATTATGTATTTTTCAGTAGAGGTATTGGCTGTTTGGTATATTTGGGCAAAAGTTGTTGCAACAGGAATTGTGTTAATATGGAATTTTATTGGCAATAAATATCTTACTTTTAACAAAAAATTTAATGAAAAATTTTACAATTCCCCCTTTGAAAAAGGGGGGTAGGGGGATTTTACAATATTATTTATGAAAATAATCATAGCGGCTGATATTTTTCCACCTGATATTGGAGGGCCAGCAACTTACAGTAAAAATTTAGCAAAAGAATTAGTTAAAAAGGGACATAAAGTTTTAGTTGTTTGTTATGGCAATAATAATGAAAAAAATGAAATTAACGATTTTGAAATAATCAAAATAAACAGAAGCAAGCCTGTTTTTTTTAGATATTTAGATTATTTTTTAACAGTTTTGAAACAAGGCAAAAATTTTGATTTAATTTTTGCTCAAGGCCCTGTTTCATCAGGCTTTCCAGTAATGATCGCGACAAAAATTTTGCGAAAAAAATTTATTGTAAAAGTAGTCGGAGATTACGCTTGGGAGCAGGGCAAAAACCGATTTAAAATAAAAGATGGGATTGATGAATTTCAAAATAAAAAATATGGCTTTAAAGTAGAAGTTTTTAAATTTATTCAAAAATTAGTTGTTAAAAACGCGAAAAAAATAATTACTCCTAGTTATTATTTGCGTGATATAGTAAAAGGCTGGGGAGTTAAAGAAAAAAATATTGAAGTAATTTATAATGCAATAAATTTAGATAATATTTTTGTAATAGATAAAAATTCAGCTCAAGAAAAAATAAAGATTAAAGGGAAAATTGTTTTTTCTGTTGGACGGCTTGTGTGTTGGAAAGGATTTAAAATGTTAATTAATATTTGGAAAGAAATTTTAAAAAAAGACGAAAATTTGAAATTAGTAATTGCTGGAGACGGGCCGGAAAAAGAAAAATTAGAAAAAATAATAAAAAATAATGACTTAGAAAAAAGTGTTTTTTTAGTTGGCAGAATAGCCCGCAAAGATTTAATTTATTATTTTAATTCTTCTGAAATTTTTGTTTTAAATTCCGGTTATGAAGGGTTGTCGCATGTTCTGATTGAAGTAATGTCGTGTGGTCTTCCTGCCATTGCTTCTAATAAAGGCGGAAACAAAGAAATAATAAAAGATGAGCATAATGGAATGTTAGTGGAATATAATAATAGCGAGAAATGGGAACAAGCGATTTTAAAACTGTTAGCTGATGAAAATTTAAGAAAAAAATTTGTTGATAATTCAACGCGAAACTTAAAAAAATTTGAGTATTTTGAGATGATAAACAAAACTTTAAAAGTTTTAGAAAGCATGTTAAAATAAAATTAAATATTTCATAGGAATAAAATTTTAAAAGCGCTAATTAAAAATTTATGAAAGTTTTAATGATTAGTTTGGACAAAAATTTATTGGGAGTTAAAATGTCCTTTGGAGACGCGATTGATCGGCATAAAATTTACGGTAAATATGTTGACAGGCTTGATATTATTGTGATGAATAAAAAAAGCGTGGGTAAGTCTGAAATTTTTAAAATTGCTGAAAATATTAAATCTTATCCGACAAATTCTTTGTCGCGTTTTTTTTATTTTTTAAACGTTTATAAATTAGGAAAAAAAATATATAAAAGCAGAAAGTTTGATTTAATAGTCTGCCAGGATCCGTTTTTGACAGGGCTTGCGGGATTTTTATTAAAGAAAAAAACAAAAGCGAAATTGATTGTTCATTCGCATGGCGATTTTTTTGGCAATTTTTTTTGGCTGAAAGAAAATTGGTTTAATTTATTTTTAATATTGATTGGAAAATTCGTTATAAAAAAAGCTGACGCGATTAGAGTTGTTAGCCAGGGAATATTTGATAAATTAGTTAAGATTGGAATAAACAAAAAAAAGATTTACAGAATTTCAACGCCAGTTGATTTAGAAAAATTTTCTAAATTTAATAATGAAAAAGTTTTAGAAATTAAAAATAAGTATTGTAATAAAAAAATTGTTTTGTTTGTCGGCAGATTAGTAAAAGCAAAAAATATATTTTTGCTTATTGATTCTTTTAAACAAGTTTTAAAAGAATATCAAAACACTGTTTTGTTAATTGTCGGTGACGGGGAACAAAAAGAAATTTTGCGCGCAAGAATCAAAAAAGAAAATTTAGAAAACATAATTTTTTTATTAGGCGCTGTCAATCATAATGAATTGCCGAATTATTATAAAGCAAGCGAATTTTTTGTTTTATCCTCAACAAACGAAAGTTTTGGAAAAGTTTTAATAGAAGCTGCGGCAACGAGCAAGCCGTCTGTAGCGTCTGACACTGTTGGAGCTCGCGAAATAATACAGAAAGATAAAACAGGTTTTATAGTTCCAATTAATAATAAAAAAGAATTATCAGAAAAAATTTTATTATTGCTTAAAGACAAAGAGAAAACAAAAGAAATGGGCAGACGCGCTTATGATTATGTTTTTAATAATTTTGGTTTTCAGGCAAGCGTAAAAAAAATTATTAAAATGTGGGAAGGAACAATAAAGAGTTAACAGTCAAAAGTTAAAAGTTTATAAAGTTATAAAGTTTATGAAAAATAATAACAAAAAAATTTTTATTTGCGTTCCGACTTATAATGAGAAGGAAAATATTGAAAGATTAGTTAAAAAAATTTTTGATTTGATCCCGCAATTATCTGCGGGGGAAAATTTAAAATTGGTTATTATTGACGACAATTCTCCTGATCAAACAGGAAAAATTGCTGATGAACTATCTAAAAAATATCCAATTAAAGTTATTCATAGAAAAGGAAAAATAGGGCTAGGAAGCGCTTATATCGCCGGGTTCAAATACGCTTTAGAAAAAAACGCTGATTTTGTTTTTGAAATGGACGCTGATTTTTCGCATAGTCCTGAAGATATACCAAGATTTTTAAAAGAAGCTGATAATGGCTTTGAAGTTATTTTAGGATCGCGAAAAATAAAAAATGGAAAAATTAAAAATTGGAATTTTTGGCGGTATTTTTGTTCATACGGTGCGATGTTTTTTTCACGCTTAATATTAAGATTAAAAACTAAAGATGTCACAACAGGTTTTAGATGTTATAAAAGCGATGTTTTAAGAAAATTGAATTTAGACAATATAAAAAGCAATGGATACGCGTTTCAGGAAGAGATGATATATTTATGCGAGAAAAAGAATTTTTCAATAAAAGAAATTCCGATAACATTTATTGACAGAAAATTCGGCAAATCAAAACTTTCTTATAAAGATATAATTGAATTTTTCATAAAAATTATAAAATTAAAATTACCTTAAATTACGAAATAATATTATTTTCATAGTTCCCCTCTTTGAAAAAGAGGGGTCAGGGGAGATTTTTAAAATAAAAATTTTATAATTTAAAAATCATCCAACCTTCTTTTTCAAAGGAGGACTAATTTTAAAGGGGGAAACACCACTTTTAACAAATTTCGTAATTCAAAAAAATTAAAATGACCTTGCTCTCGGAAACAAAATTAATATTAAACAAAAATAAAATTAGCCTTATTCCTAAAAGAGGGCAGAATTTTTTAATCAATCAAGAAATTTTAAATAAAATAATTGAAGCATCAAATTTAAAATCATCTGATATTATCTTGGAAGTTGGACCTGGCTTAGGAATTTTAACAAAGGAGTTGGCAAAAAAAGTTAAAAAAGTAATTGCTGTTGAAATTGACAAAAAATTAGTTTCTGTTTTGAAAAATGAATTAAAGAAATTTAAAAATGTGGAGATTATTCAAGAAGATATACTTCAATTTTCAATTTTCAATTTTCAATTTTCAAATTATAAAATTGTGGCAAATTTGCCATATAACATTACTTCACGAGTTATTAAAAATTTTTTAGAAAATGAAAATTCGCCAAAAGAAATGATTTTAATGGTTCAAAAAGAGGTTGCGGAACGGATTACGGCTCGTCAAGGAAAAATGAGCATTCTTGGTGTAGCGTGCCAATTTTTTGCTGATTGCGAAATTGTGTTGCTGGTAGATAAAAATAATTTTTTTCCAATTCCAAAAGTTGATAGCGCGATAATAAAATTAAAAATGAAAAAGGAAAAAGGAAAAACAAATAATGATAAGTTTTTTAAAATAGTCAAAGCTGGATTTTCAAGGAAAAGAAAAAAGCTAAAAAGCAATTTGTTAAAAACATTAAAAATTGATAAAATTAAAATTGATAATGTTTTTGAAAAAATTGGTTTAAAAGAAAATACTAGAGCGCAGGAATTGTCAGTTCAAGACTGGAAATCATTAACTATTTTGCTAAATAATTGTGTATAAGTTTTTGCTTTTATTTATTTTTTTGTGTATAATATAAATATCTAAACACTTTAACATCTAAACATTTAAACATATTTTGTTTATATAATGTAAAAATCAAGAGTGTTGTTTATACTTTTTATTATTCCGGAAAATAGATTTTCTAAGCGAGCTCGCGAGCTTTTAGAAAATCATTTATCCAGAATCTATAACTTCAATTGATTTGTGGTTATATATAGCGTGACAACCAAAAAGAATTTTTCAAAAAGTGTAAACAACGCTAGCATATCTTACAGCTTAAATGTTTAAATGCTTATATGATTTTTATATGATTTTATTCTATGGGAAGCAAAGAGCAAAAGAGCTACAAATTAATAGAAATATTTTTAATAATTTTAGGAATAGGCGTTTTGTTTTTAGGATTTGCGCGTTTAAATGTTCTTATTAAAAGTCCGTTTAACGCACAACAAACAGATTATTTAGTTCAAGAAGCCGGTAAAAGTCAAGAAGATATAGATAAAATTCTTGAATTAAAAGGAACAGACACCGATAAGGACGGTCTTTCCGACTATGATGAACTGAATGTTTATCATACAAGCATGTATATCGCGGATTCTGATTCTGACGGTTATTCTGATAAGCAAGAAATTGATATCGGAGAGGATCCAAATTGTCCGCGCGGTAAAAATTGCGTTCTTCCTGATATTTTAGAACAGGAAGAAGTGCAAAAATATGATGATGATAATATTAATAATATTACCAACGCTATTAATGATTTGAATATTGGTTTAAAAAATAGTGTTAATAATATTGATGACAAAGAATATCAGGAATTAAATAGAATTGTTTCAGGTGGCGCGACATTAGAAGAAGTAAAACAATTATTATCGGGAGCTGGAATGCAAAAAGACGATTTGGAAAAAGTTTCAGATGAGGATATAATGGGAATGTATCAGGATATGGTTAATGAGATGAAATAAATAAGCATCAATTTCAAAATCCAAATAACAAATATGATTCAGGAGAACGCACTGCAAAATTTGGCGAAAATATTATTGAGTTTGCGTCGAGTCTTAAAAAGAATGAGGTTAATAGAATTTTAATTAATCAATCAGTAAGACCAAGAACAAGTATTGAAGCTAATTATATGGAAGCCGACAGTGCAGAGTCTAAAAAAGATTTTAAACATAAAATAAGCATTTGCAAGAAAGAAGCAAAAGAAACAATGCACTGGTCAAGAATAATAGCAAGGACAAATTCTGATAAAGCAAAAGAATGTCGCAAACTATGGCAAGAAGCGCATGAACTTGCACTGATATTTTCTGCTATTATCCGTTCCAAGAAATAATTTGGCATTTAGTCATTTGGCATTGAATTGACATTTGATATTTGTTATTAATAGCTTTGAAAATTCCATAATACTATTTTTCAAAGGAGGACTAATAAAGGAGATTAAGAAGGATTTTAAAATAATTTTTTATGCTGAATAATGGCAATAAAAAAAAATTTATAAGCGGGATAATTTTGTTCTTGTTTATTTTTAATTTGACTGGAATAGGAATAGCTTATCCTAAAAAAGCAGACGCGGCTGTTGCTACTGTCGCTGGTCAGGCGGCAGAATTAGCCAGTAAAATATTTGGACATATAAAAGACGCTTTAAAATGGTCGTGGGAGAAAGTTGAAAAAGCAGCGGAATGGGCTAATGAAGAGCGGAAAGAAATCAAAGATCATGTGGCGGCTGTTGCTTTTAAAGCCACTCTTCATAGTTTTTTGCAAACATTGGCGATTGACACGGCAACATGGATCGCCACAGGAGATAAAGGTCAAAAACCAATGTTTATTACTCAGGGTTGGGGCGCTTATCTTTCAGCTGCGGCTGACCGCGCTGCAGGAGAATTTATTATGACAGCGGCAAGCGAATGGGATAATAAGCAAAAATACGGCGATGAAATGCAAGATTATAATGAATGCATGGAGGGAGCTTATGAATCAAGCCAAGGATGCATATCAATTTGCGTAAACGGTAATGTTAGCGGTAAATTAAACGCCAATGAATATGAAGAATGCATGAAAAATTGTGATAGTTATACAAAAGAAGAAAGTGACGCCATAAAGGCGTGTAACGCGCAATATAAAAAATATCTACAAGGAGCTTCTATTGGAACAACAGGCAGAAATTATAGTAGCGGTATTGCTGGCAGTATTACCAGATTTTTATGCGAGCCTGATTTAAAAGTAAAATTAAGAATATCAGCCAGTTTAGCTGATATAGAACGGCCAAGAACTCCTCGTTGCACTTTTAGCAGAGCAAAACGCAACTGGGATGCTTTTGTGAATGATCCTAATTTTTTAAGCAAATTTCAGTCTTATTGGGATCCTTGGGAAAATGATGTTGGAATTGCTTTAACAATGCACAGCAGTTTTTTAGAAAATAGAAAATGGGGTATTGACACGTCAAAAAAAGCGCGAGAAGAAGGAGAAGGATGGAAAGCGTTAACTGATGTTGCTGGAAAAATTTTAACCCCGTCTACTTTAATACAAAAAATGGGAACTCAACCTATTGAAGAAGGAACAAGTTATGCAAAAGTTTATACAACCGATATTATAGCTGACGCTGTTGGAGTATTTGCCGACACTTTAATGGGAAAGCTTCTTGATAAATGGGTCAAAAAAGGATTGGTTGGATCAGGGAGTGATAATAGCGATTATAATTGGATAAAAGGAAATTTTTCAGGCAGTTCGTCAGCAACAATTGAGAGCAACAGAATAAAAGCAGACAAGACAAAAGCTGCTAAAGAAAAATTTTCAAAGGTTTTTACAGTGGATTTGCAATCAGGCAAATCATATTCTATTTTGAAAAAATTATCTTTATGTTCTGACAACGATAATCCAGGACCCACTGATTGCGTAATTACTCAAGATTTTATTACAGCGGTGAGCCAAGAGTTAACAGTGCAAGAAGCGATTGATAAAGGTTATATAAATTCTGAAGCTCCATTTGGTTTTATCGCTAATGGATTAGAGCCTTCTTATAATGAAGGATATCCTTATCGCAGTATGATTATTTTGCGAAAATACAGGATTATTCCTGTTGGCTGGGAACTTGCGGCAGGATATATCGGAGATATATTAAATAGCACGGCAAGCTCTAAAAAAGTTTATAATTTAAAAGAATTAATATACGCTTTTGACGATTCTTCATCTCCGTTTTATAAATTAGTTGATCCTGACTGGGTGCTAAAAGCTCCTGAATTTTATTGTGCTAAAGAAGGCTATGGACAAAAATTAATTAGTTACCAGATTTCTGACGGGATTGATATGAACAGTGATGGCGATTATGACGATAAAAATGAAGAAAATCCAAGAATGACAGTTGCCAGAGACCAATATTGCGCTGATGAACGGTCTTGTATTAAAGAAGATAGCCAAGGAAAATGTCTTTTTTATGGATATTGCTCTGAAGAAGGCAGGCAATGGGATTTTAAAGGAGAATCTTGCGAATCTTATTACAATAGCTGCCAAATGTTTGGATCTCCAGCAGGGAAAGAAGTTTCTTATGTTAAAAAGAGTTTAGATTTTAATGGATGCGATGCTGATAATGCAGGCTGTGAATGGCATTGCGTTTCACGGGATTTTGCTGGAGATGGCTGGATGTGTGTTGAACCGGGAATAGATTTAGATCCAAATGATCTTTGTGATAATTTTGACGGATGCGTTGTTTCTGATATTAGCGATCTTGATCAAGACGAAGATTATGATGAAACATGTGTTATTCCTTACAAAGGAATAGAATGCGAATTAGACGATTCTAACGCTAGATTGGTTATGGGCACGAACAGTATAGTTTCTGTTAGCAATGATTTATATTTTAATCACAATGTTGAATCTTGCAATGAAAAAAGCGAAGGTTGCAATGAATACATTAGAACTAAACCAAATTTAGGGACAAATTTGGCAATTAATCCAAGTTTTGAGGGCGTTGGCAATAATAATTTTGCTGATTGGGTTGTGATTAATGGTATTCTATCATCAGAATCTTTTAAAGGAGAAGTAGCTTTTGAAGCTGAAATTGATGGAGCGAGTTTGAACAAAGTAGTTGACATCGGTTATAGCATCGCAAACCGCAAATTTGTTTTTTCTTTTTATGCTAAAGGATGTAATGCTGGAAATTTTCAAATTATCGGAGGATCTGAAACAGTCGCTCTTGAACAAAGCGAATATTGGAGAAGATTCAGCACTGCGTATTCTTTTCCAACTACATTGCCTATATTCCCGCAAACAGTATCATTACAGATAAGCGGTATAAATGATGGATGCATAATTGATGCGGTTCAATTAGAAGAAGTTATTGGATTTGAAAATAAACCAAGCGATTATAAAGGATATGGTTCGTCTAATTTATTATATTTGAAAAAAGCTCCTGATTATTATGAATGTGAAAATTATACAATTCCGCATCCTTTTATTACTAATAAAATTGATTGCGAATCAGACGGCAATTTATGGCGTGACGACATAGAAGTTTGCGTAAGAGGCGGATCAATAAAGTGCGCTAATTTTGCGCTTGAATGCGCCAAAACCGATGTTGGCTGTGATTTGTATACTCCAGATAACGGTGATCCAGGCATTCCAGCGGTGGTTGGTTCAGATGATTTTTGTCCGGAAGAGTGCAACGGTTATGGTACATATAAGCAGGAAACAACGTTTTTTGAAAAAGAACAATTTCCAGAATTTATTATTCCTGAAAAAGAAAAAAAATGTTCAGCGCGCTATGCTGGGTGCAGCGAGTTCACTAATTTACATAAATTAGAGCAAGGAGGCGAAGCCATTGAATATTATACTTATTTACGACCATGTCAAGCTGTTAATAACAGTTGCGCTACATTTTATACTTGGGTAGGATCTGAAATTTCAGGATTTCAATTAAAAGCGTATCTTTTATTAGATGTTGACAATAATCAAGAGCCAGATCATATCTTTAACAATCCTGTTGTCCCTGTTAATATTTTTGGGATTTGTAATAACTATAATGACGCGATTTCTAATCCAGAATGTTATGAATTTTATAGTGAAGGAGGGATTATTTCTTATCACCATTATAAAGACACAAAAGTTTGTTCAGATGAATGCAGTCCTTATAGAAAAACAAAATCAACATGGGAAGATTGCGTAGGTAGCTGGGGAACTTGGAATATTAATGAAGAATGTGTTTATGAGGCATTGTTAAAAGAAAGCATAAAATGTTCTAAATCGCAAAACAATTGTTATGAATATAAAGGAAATACAAGCAATAATGTTCGTAAAGTTATTGATGACAATTTTGAAGAAGCAGTAAATAATTGGGGCGCTGGCGGAATGTTAAGTAGCGAGTCTTTAATCAGGGGCGGTCATAGCTTGCAAACTGGAAGTGGATCTGTTCTTTCTTATCCATTAAAGGAAAGATGTGTTTTAAACGCGATTTGCGGTCAAGATGACGGTTGTCCATGCGAGGATGGGGGTAAAACAATATGTTATGTCCAAAACGGAGAGCGATCTTGTATTTATAAATCCTTGTTAAGAAATGAAAATACTTATCTTTTATCTTTTTGGGCAAAAGGAAACGGCGATTTAACTGTTAAATTTTCCAGTGCGTTAGCAGGCGACGAGTTTGCAAGCAGTAATATAACGCTTAGCCCTGATTGGTTGCGGTATTCGCTAGGACCTGTATTTATTAATTGGGATATGGATACTGACGATCCAGTTTTGTTAGCTGGAACGCAAATATTAGAAAGTTTGGAAATTTTAGGATTTAGCGACACTTCTTATATTGATAATATTATTTTAAAAGAAGTAAGGGATGATTTGTTTTTAATCAAGCCTGATCTTTGGAATATTCCTTTGGAATGCAATCAAAATTATAATGGAAATTTATCTCCGCAATATATGCTTGGCTGTAAAGAATATAAAAGTAAAATTGATAAAGAAATAGTGTATTTAAAATCGTTTGATCATTTGTGCGGCAGTGATATTATTGGATGTGAAGCGCTAATCAATACTTTTAATTCAGACAATCCTTTGCGAGAAATTTTTAATATTGGCGATCAATCAGAAATTACTGTTCCAGCTGATCAAGCGTCATTTTTGGTTAACAGCAAAAATAAAAATTGTAAAGCGCAGGATAAGGGGTGCATGGCGGTTGGCGATTCAAATTATAAATATAACCAACATAATACTTATAATTTTGATCTTAACGATTTCACTCGCGGGCGCAGTGATGATACTGACGATTTATATAATTATAAAACTA
Source organism: Patescibacteria group bacterium (assembly GCA_034660655.1). NCBI lineage: Bacteria > Patescibacteria group bacterium. The sequence goes on from JAYEJU010000058.1 coordinate 21,266, forward strand.
ATTATTATATAAACGATCCTGATAAATATAATGAAATATTATGCGTTTTATCCGCTGTCGGATGCGATGAATTTGATTCTGAAAATGGATATTATTATTTTAAAAATCCAGCAAGCCAAAGAGCTGATAAAGAAAAAATTGTTTGTGAATATAAAAGTGTCCAAGGTCAAGCTGGTTCAGGGTGGTATATTAGTGGGACTGAAAAAGGATTTCCTAATTGTCCTGTTTTGTTTTCTGATTTAGGCGTAACTTACGCTAGTAAATCTTGCGTTGGCGGAATAAACAACGGGAATTTATGTTTAATAGATTCTCAATGTCCTGATGGAGATTGCCTTGATTTTGCTGGAAATTGCCCTAATAAAGATGATGGATGCACGGAATATATTGATCCTTTAAGCAAAATATCTAAAAATATTGTTTTTAACGGAGATTTTTCCCAGTGCATTAGCGGAGGTCCTGACGGTTGGATAGATTCTGGCGTAGGTTATTACACATTTGCCCAGCCATTGTTACTGAAACATAATACTCCATATACAGTTATAGCTAACTCAGCGAACAATGTTGATAACGAAGTTATTTTAGAAAATTGCGTAGGATTAATCTCTCCTGACGATTCTATAATTCCAATATTGGGAGGAATGCAAAAAACATTTTCTACCGCGGGACAACACAGCGGACGGTTTTATACGGTATTTATCACACAGTGCGATTTAAGAGTTAGCAGCGATTTAGTTGATAATAATGGATCAATCAGAATTTCTGAAACAGGGGTTTATTATTTTTTAGATAATTCTGTTAATAAATCAGAATGTAATGGATTAATAGATTATAATAATGGATGCGTTTTATTTAATTCCAGAGAAATACAAAATAATGGCAATTTGTCAGAGTTGTTTTATGACGCTGACGCTGATTCTAATATACCGCAATCTTGCTCAGATAATATTGCTGAATGCGATTCTAATCTGTTAATTAAAGTAAGGCCTGACAGAATATGTGATGAATGGCTGACTTGCAAAACTATTATTGAATATGAAGAAGCTGGCGAAACAAAAAAACAGTGTCTTGATATCAGGCTTTGCGATTCTCTCAATGAGCAAGGAGAATGTGACGGTTTCCCAGTAACAAAAAGAGAAAATCAAACAGCAACATATTCTTCTTTAGATAATATAAAAGATAAATCAGGATTTGTAAAAATTGGCAGAGACTGGGGGATTGATGGAATAATAAATGGATATTATCCATTTGATAGAATGTATCAGATGGGTGGCAAAATAGTTGTGCCTAATGGCGATTTTGAACTTTCTGATAATTCTAATTATCCGATTGGTTGGTTTTATGAAGACGGACATTATAATAACAATTATTTCCAAGTTATTTCTAATCCTTTTGAATCTCAAAAAAATGGATTAGGTCTTTTTGCTCCTCAGGGAAGAAGTTTTTTAAGATTAGGATCTGGATTTCATGTTTCTTCGCAGATGATTCCAGTTATTTCTATTATTGACAGGGATGTTCCTTATATTATCAGCGCTTATATGAATACTCTTGATTTATTAGATGGAGAAGGCGTGATTCAAGTTTTAGAATATGACGCTTCAGGCAATAGAATACTTCCGGGAATACCAGCTAATGATTTTCTTTCTTATAATTTTAGCAATGATTGGGAATACAAAACATCTTCTTTTCGTCTTAATCAAAATACAGAAAGCATAAAAATTAGAATTGTTGTTAATAGCCTTAATCCAATTGGCAATGTTTATGTTGATGATATAAAAATCAGGCCTGGCTTAGGAACATTTTTAAATAGAAATACTCTTATGGATGAATATACTTCTCAGACTTGCCGCGCTTATCCAAAATCAGATTCTTTGGCTTGCGAATATATTGACGACTCGGGCATAAGAAATATTGGTCGTTATGGTTATTGTTTAAAATATGACCATTTTCCTGGAAATCCTAAACAATGTTTAATGTGGTGGCCTGTTGATTTGGTTTTAGGAGAGGGCATTGAAGAAGGAGGCGCGTATAACGGAAGATACCCATTGTATTATTCAATTGGCGATCGTATTATTCTTATTGATTATCCTCCTTCTTATGATTTCCAATATGGATATACTAATTTATTTTGGGCAAATCAGACTGCTCATGGTAATTTATCCAGCACATTTATAGTTGGTTATTTGTTTAATTCAAGGCCTGTTTTACCTAAAAAAAATTATGAAGTTATAAATGCAACAGGAAGAGGCACTCCAGCATTTATCCAGTCTCAAAATAGTGATAGATTAGTAATTCATATATCTGATCCTCAAAATGATGAATCAAATTATTCATTTGAATTATTTGATTCAGATATCAATCAAGTTGTATTTACCTGGGCAGGGAGGGTTGATCATACTCTTGATATTATTTTTACAGATTTTCATTATTTTACTGATAAAATAGTACAAGTAGTCAATCCAACAGGTCAAAATAAATATTGGGCAGGAAGAGTTTTTGAAGGATCTAATTATATCGCTCTTGAGCTTTCTGGAGATTTAGAACATTATAATTATAGTGATGATTATGCTCCTTTTGGCTCTATAGTTCCTCCTGATCCTCATTATAATCCTGTTTTTTGGGATTCTAAAGAATCAATTAATGGGATTCAGCCATTATATTATGAATTGCCGGATTTATCAATATCTTCTCCTTATCAGCCGAGAGCGGGACAATTGCATAATACAGACTCTATTAAACGTTTATTCGCGCAAAGTTATGGAATATGGGAATGGAACGGAGATAGTTATGAATCCGTTGAAGGATTTGATTGGACGCCTCCTGAAAATATCTGTTTTGGAAATCCTCCTCAAAGACCAATATATAATTCAATAACTAAGACTTGCGGATGGGGCGATTGTTTGGCTGGATGCGGAAATAATCCAACAGGCGCGACTTGCGATTGGTGCGGTGTTCCGCCAGAAATAACTAATATAAATCTTAACGGTATGACAGGCGGAGATTATAAAATCGGCAATAGCAAAACAATTAATTTAAGATTTAATACCATAATTGATAGTAATCAGCTTCCTTTGGCAATGTATGCGGTTGATTGGGGCGATGGTACTGATGATAAGCCGAATTTAATTTTAAGTAGCGGAATTGGAGCAAGCAAGCCAAATCCTGAAAATCAGCATTCATTTTATCATTTATATGGATATTGGGATATGTTAAGCAATGATAGCGGAAGCAGTAGTATTGGTTGTGGCATGGCAAATGAAAATATTGATATAGACGATGATGGAATAATAGATCTCGCGTGTGACAATTTTTCTTCTTGTTGCGCGACTAAAGTAAAAATAAAAGTAAAAGATAATTGGGGTTGGTGCAATAGTGGAACAACTAGAAATGATTGTGAAAGTTGGGAGGAATATAATGGATATATTATTGTTAATCAATTTGGAACATAATGAATGTTTTGAAGGAGAA
>JAYEJU010000059.1 GCA_034660655.1 Patescibacteria group bacterium
TTTTAATAAAATTAATATTTTTTTAGATAGATTTAAAAATAAATTTATTGTGTTACTATTTAGCTGAATTTATTTTTTGGTAATATTTTTTTCTTGTTTTAAAATTTCCATTGTGGTTTTGATTACTGTATCGGGGTTTAAGGAAATGCTGTCAATTCCGCATTTGACTAAAAATTTCGCGAAATCTGGAAAATCAGAAGGAGCTTGTCCGCAAATGCCGACTTTTCTATGAAATTTTTTTGCTTTTTCTATTGCCAATTTAACCAAAGTTTTAACTGCTAAATTTCTTTCATCATAAATATGGCTGATCAATCCAGAATCTCTGTCAACGCCCAAAGTCAACTGCGTTAAATCATTAGAGCCGATTGAAAATCCGTCAAACAGTTTTGCGAATTCTTCAAGTAAAATAACATTGGATGGAATTTCACACATCACATATATTTCCAGTCCGTTTTTGCCTCGCTTTAATCCATTTTTTTTCATTATGTCTATAACTTTTCTGCCTTCCTCTATTGTGCGGCAAAAAGGAATCATAATTTTTACATTATTCAAACCAATAACTCTGCGGACTTTTGCCAACGCCTTACATTCTAAATTAAATGCTGGACGATATTCTTTGCTATAATAACGAGAAGCTCCACGCCAGCCAATCATTGGATTGTCTTCGGTCGGCTCAAAAATATGTCCGCCAATAAGATTAATATATTCGTTTGATTTAAAGTCTGATAATCTTACAATCGTGTCTTTTGGATAAAACGCTGAAGCAATCGTCGCGATTCCTTCCGCGAGCTTGTCGATAAAAAATTGTTTTTTATCAGCATACCCGCTTGTCAAATTTTCAATTTCAGTTATTTCTTTTGTTGTTAGTTTTTTTTCTTTTTTTAATTTTTCAAAATTTATCAAAGCTAATGGATGAATTTTAATATAGCTATTAATAATAAATTCTTCGCGAGCCAAGCCGACCCCGTCATTTGGAATAAAAGATTCAGCAAAAGCTGTTTCAGGATTTCCAATATTCATCATCACTTTTGTTTTTGGCCGTTTAATAGCTTTTAAATTATGGCGGATAATTTTGAATTTTAAAATCTTGTTATAAATATATCCTTTTTCTCCCTCAGCGCAGGAAATTGTTATTGGTTGTTTTTGTTTTAAAATTTTTGTTCCATTTCCTGTTCCAACCACGCAAGGAATTCCAAGTTCTCTTGAGACAATCGCGGCATGGCAAGTTCTTCCGCCTTTGTCTGTCACAATTGCTGACGCTATTTTCATAATCGGCACCCAATCAGGATCTGTCATATCAGTAACTAAAACATCCCCTTTTTTGAATTTTTTAATATCTTCTATGTCTTCTATAATATTAACTTTTCCAACTCCAATTTTTGATCCAACAGAAGCGCCTGTTAAAATTAAATCTGATTTTTGTAAGAGCTTATAGTCTTCCAAAACATTTGGATTTTTTTGCGATTGCACTGTTTCTGGTCTTGCCTGCACAATATATAATTTATTATCTTGACCGTCCTTTGCCCATTCAATATCCATTGGCTTATCATAATGTTTTTCTATTTTGACTGCCCAATCAGCCAATTTTAAAATTTCTGAATCACTAATACTAAATTTTTTACATTCCTCTTTGGAAATTTTTATATTTTTGACAGGATTTTTTGAATTTTGAGTGTAAACCATTTTTTCGCTTTTGGTTCCAATTTTTTTTGACAAAATAGCGGAATAACCTTTTGTTAATGTTGGCTTAAAAACATAAAATTCATCAGGCGTAACTCTGCCTTGAACAATATTTTCGCCCAAACCATAAATTGAATTTATTAAAACAGCGTTTTTAAATCCGCTTTCAGTGTCAATGGAAAACATTACGCCGGAAGAAGATAAATCTGAACGAACCATTTTTTGCACTCCAATAGACAAGCCAATTTTAAAATGATCAAATTTTTTTGTTTCTCGATAAACAATGGCGCGGTTAGTAAAAAGCGATGCAAAACATTTTTTGCAGGCTGTTAAAATTTCTTGTTCGCCACGCACATTTAAAAAAGTTTCTTGTTGCCCAGCGAAAGAAGCATCTGGCAAATCTTCCGCTGTCGCGGAACTTCTTACGGCCGTGTCTGTTCCTTTTTTTTCGTCTTTATATAATTTACTTAATTTTTTATATGCTTTAACAATTTCTTTTTCCAACTCAAGCGGTAAATCAGAATTTAAAATAAGCTCCCTGACTTTGTGCCCGCGATAATAAAGATTATCAATATCATTAACTTTGAGCGTTCTTAAAATAATTTTAATCTGCTCTTTTATCCCTACTTGCTCTAAAAAATAATGATAAGCGTATGAAGTAATCGCGAAACCATTCGGAACTTTAACTCCGTGTTTTGTAAGCTTGCTGTACATTTCGCCAAGAGAAGCGTTTTTCCCGCCAGCTGATGGAATGTCTTTAATCCCTAAATCCTTAAACCAAATAATAAAAGGTTTTTTATTGTTCATAAATAATTTTAATTTTAAAAATAAATTTGTTTTTATTATAACACAAAAAAACAAGATTTTAAAACCTTGTTTTTTTATTGTATTTTTTATTAAATGCGTCCGCAGGGTAACTAAAATAATACGCTGTTCTATCTTTCGGATAAATAAATATTTTGCATTTTTAATTTATTTTTTCATCCATATTATTATAGATTAGATTATAATATATAAATTTTTTGAGAGGTGAGGTTGGGATAAATTTTATTTAACGTTTGCGTATATCTGATGTTTTGCGTAGCCCTCCCGAAAGTATTTGGGGGGGGGGATAAACTCCGCGGATGCAAATATGGGCGGAGGCTTTTGTAAAAAGCCGTAGTCTCATGTACGCTGTTATCGAATGTAATTAAAAGTTTTTGTTTTGCGCCTGCCCGCCTTGGGCGGGAATCAAAACATTATTTGGAGCTATTTTTTATTTTTTTACCAACCAAAATAATCCTTTTACTATTAATATCTAAACCATTTTTTTTGTAATCACCATAAGCTATTATTACTTTAAATCCATTATTCTGAAAAAAATTTTTAAGTTCAGGCACAACATAATATCTAATATTGGGGCTATTTTTTTGTTTTTCTTTAAGCTCCATATTATTGAAATCGAAATTGTACGGAGCTTTTGGATGTTTTATTAAATATTGAATTAAACGAAATACATTGTCACAATCTAATAGGAATAAACCATTTATTTTTAATATTTTTGAAACATTTTTTAATACTTTGTTAGCGTCAAATAGCCCAAACTCAGAAAAAAACAAAAAAATTTTGTCATACTTTACTTTAAGGTTGATATTATGAATATCTTGATTGTAAAAATTTATCTGCAATCGTTCTTGTTTTGATTTTTCTTTTGCCACATTAAGTAAGTGTCCAGAAAAATCTAATCCATCTATGTCAAAGCCTCTTTTTTTTAGTTCAATCGTGTGTCTACCGTGTCCACAGGCAAGATCTAGAATTTTATCTTTCTTTTTTAAATTTAAAACATCAATTAAAAAATTAACATCTTTTTGAAGCTGTTCTTCGGAAAAATAATTTTTATGCTCTTTTAGGTATTTACCTCGGGAGCTGTAATATTTTTTCAAATTCATATTAGGCTATATTTAATTAGATTTTATCAAATTTATAGTAGAAATGAAAGAGGGCTTGCTATTTTTCAAATAACAAGCCCTTAAGTGTGCTAAGGTCAAAAGCACACCGTTTGGTATAGGTCTTCAACCTTGTCTTGAAAAAAGGTAGGTTCTTCGGTGAGCATCCACATCATCTCAAGGATTGTTTTTCTAGTTTCTTCACAATTGAAGTGTGGAGACCGAAGCTCCCGAGTGACTTGGTAATTTTCACCGCGACATCCACCGCCACAGAAGTACCGGACATCACATTTCGCACAAACTGGATTCATGGTATCAACATCAAGTTGTCGTAACTCGCGCAAAAGGGGAGAGCGTTCCCAAATATCCCAGAGTTTTTCATCTCTTATATTACCGAGACGAAATCTTGATATGGCGGTGTCTGGACATGGGTAGATACTACCATCGGCTCGCACATAGAGCGCTCGATTTGTGCCAATGCCACAGTAGTGGCTCTTGACTCCGCCTGCGATACCCATGATTTGGTTGGCGAAGGTGGAGTTTTGCATTAGCTCTTGGTACGGTAAATTTCCTCGCAGAATTTCGAAGAGTTTTCTGTACAGCGCATGCTCAGAAATGCGAGCGAGTTCATCTTGGCTTTTTCGAGAGTTCGCTCTTCCCACACGCATGAGATTAAGACAATTAAACGCCTTAACTCCCAGTTCGTCCGCCAGTTGCAATGTTTCTTTGATGAGATTGATATTGCCTTGGTGAACGAACATGTTCACTCCAACAAAGATCTCGCGTGATGTCATTTCCCGGATTGCTTTTATCGTTCGTTCAAATGTTCCCTTTCCGCGGATGAGTTCATGGACTTGGGCAGTTGGGCCGTCGAGTGAAATCGAGATTTTAAGATTTGGATAGCTAGCCAATCTTAAGATGGTCTCGTCGGTAAGCAAAAGGCCATTGGAACTCACCAAGACCTTAAAACCCTTGGTATGAACATAGTCGATGATTTCTAGTGCGTCTGGACGAGTAAAGAACTCTCCTCCCGTAAGCCCAATTCGCGAAACATCGTTTTTCCATGGCATAGACGCAAGATCATCAATGAGTCGCTTTAGGTCTTCTGTCGTCATCTCATTACGGAGTGGTCTTCCTGCATTTGCATAGCAATGCCGACATGCAAGATTACATCCTTGTGTCGCGGCAATGACGAGTACATTTTCAACCGCATTGACTTGGAAATTCGGCTCAATCGACTCTGCGGCTTCCGAACTTCTGCCGTTGATAAGAAGAACACCATTATCCCATAGAAGATCTCGGACCTCTTTAAATGTCTCAGATGCTTCTGGGGGTTGAATATCCAAATGTATTGCGATATCTCTGACGGTAGTTTCTTCATCAGCTTCCACTTGAAGGATGTTAAGCACCGTTGCAATTTCCTTCGTAGCCGAAAACCAGTAAGGGCGGGATGGGAATATGATAACTGCCGCATCACCCTTCTCCTCTATTGTTGGCTTTTCAACAAGTTGAGTTTTCATCGTTTGCTCCTTTTTGTTGGATTTGGATAGTAGAGAATGGTGGCGAGAGGAAAATTAAAAATGCCTCTCGCCACCGGGGTGTCCATGGCAGATACTATTCTGCCCTGTAGTACATCGTGCCCTGGGATTCCTTGGTGAGCGCGACGACCTTGCGGTTGCCCTTGTTCAGGATGCGCACTTTCTTCATGGCACCTTCCTCCTTTCTTGCCTATTATCTTTAATCACTCTTTGGGCTGAAAATTCACTATGAATCTTTATTTAACTTTATTGACCCAAAAGAGCAATCTAAAAAATAGGACTTGGGGTTGAATGTTAAAGAGCTAATATAATATCTTATCACCCCCCCCATTTTGTCAAGGGTTTTTGTAATAAAAAAATAAAAAATAGCCCCAAATAATTATCCGCAAAGCGGATAAAAAACTTTTGATTATTTCCGTATAACAAGTTATATGTGAACCTGTCAATTTAATGTTTTTAATAAAATAAAATATTAATATATTTTTTTAATCATAAATTAAAAAATTGTTTTTATAAGTTTGATTTTTTAATAATACCTTTTTAAATTAATGTATTTATTGATTATAGAATAGCAAAAACAGCTAAAAAGTCAATTAAAAAACCGCTTGGAATCAAACAGTTTTTTAATTTTTTTTATTTTCAATTACAAAAACTAACAGCCTTTAAGCGCTTCTTCTTTACTAAACTGCTTATCATATCTTCTGACTAAATCCAGCTGGTCCTTGTTTGCCTCGCCAGCCACTTCGCTCATTATTTTCTCTCGCTCTTTAATAGGCAGTTTGAAAAATTCATTTATGCTTATTTTTTTCTTTTTATTAGTTTTCATACTTTTAAAATATTATATAAATTTTTTTTAGTATAATCAATTTTTATATAACTGTCAATGTAAACATCAAAATAAGAATTCTTGATATTATTGGTATAATCTTTAATTATTAGATACACCTCAACTTTTTCTTGAAACAATGATTTAATTTTTACTACATTATTTTTGGCGTTAATAAACGATTCAACAAATGCTTTTTTAGGTATTTTTCTGCCTTCTATCTTTTCTCGTTTCTTTGTAAATTTCCATGCCACTAATGGCTCCTGATAAACATAACAAATAATTACCTGCCTGCCCTTATTGATAGATCTCTCAACATTGCGATAAACAATATTGAATTTTGAAAAAGTTCCATCAAGCAATAAATTATATTTATTTTTCAGAATATAATTATAGAGAATATCAACTCCTATTGAGGCCGCGCCTTGAACCACATCGGAATTCGCGCCAGTGTAGCAGGGGATTATTTCTCTGATTTCGTCAGCGTCTATTCTTGCAATATCTTCTTTAAATCTCTTAATAAATCTTTTGGAATACTCTGTCTTGCCAGCGCCTGGGGATCCTGCCATAAAAACCGAGATGGGATTTTGTTTGGGTTTCAAAAAATCGCTGTCGGCAAATTTTTCAAACAGCAAATTTTTATTCTTTTTTATAAATTTTTTAGCATCTTCACTGTCTGTTAATGGTCTATTCATACAAATATTATATCACAAATTATTGTAAAACAAAATTTTAAAAATAATTTTTACAAAAAAGGTCTTCCATCGGCGGCAATTTTTTCGGATTACTCAATGTCCTTTCAGGCAAAGACATTAAAAAAAATCAAGAATTAAATTTTTTAGATTATTGATTATAGAATAGCAAAAATAGTTAAAAAGTCAATTAAAAAACCGCTTGGAATCAAACAGTTTTTTTAATTTTTTTATAAATTTTTTTAATCAATTATTTTTTCCATCTCACCCCAATTGTCTCCAATTTTTGCGTCAACGATAATCGGAACTTTCAGCTTTATAACATTTTCCATTATTTTTTTCAGTTCTTTAATAACAGAAAAGTCTAAATCTTTTTTTATTTCAAATATTAGTTCGTCATGAACTTGGATGATCATTTTTATTTCGTTGTTTTGATATTTTTTGTCAAGCAAATTTTGAATTTTAATCATAGCGATTTTTATCATATCCGCGGCAGTGCCTTGCAATGGCGCGTTAACAGCCATTCTTTCCGCTGCTTTTTGAATTTGCGGCATATTTGAATTTATGTCTGGCAGATATCTGCGCCTGTTAAACAAAGTTTCAACATATCCTTTTTCTCGCGCGTTTGCTATTGTCTTGTCTATAAATTTTTTAACATCGTTGAAAATAGCAAAATAAGTGTCAATAAATTCTTGCGCTCTTCCATAAGTAATATTCGCAGTCTGCGATAAACCATGAGGGCCTTGACCGTAAAGAATTCCAAAATTTGTTGCTTTTGCTTGTTGTCGCATTTCAGGAGTAACATCTTCTAATTTAACTTGATTAATTTCAGCCGCGGTTGATTTATGAATATCATCTCCATTTATAAAAGCTCTAATCATTTTTTTATCATCAGACATAGACGCTGCTAAGCGCAATTCAATTTGTGAATAATCCAAAGACAAAAGTTCATATCCTTTTTCAGCAATAAAAGCTTTGCGGATTTCTTTTCCTTCTTGCGTCCGCGTCGGTATATTTTGTAAATTAGGATTAAGTGAAGAAAGTCTGCCAGTGGCAGTCGCGGTTTGATTAAAATTAGTGTGGACGCGTTTTGTTTCTGAATTAATTAATTTTGGCAAAGCGTCAATATAAGTATTTTTCAATTTTTCCATTTCCCTGTTTTTTTGGATAAGTTTGATTATTGGATGCTCATTTTCTAATTTTTTTAATTCATCGGCTGAAGTTGAAAATCCTGTTTTGCCTTTTTTAATTCCATTCGTGGAAATCTGCAATTTTTCAAACAAAATTTCTCTTAATTGTTTTGTAGAATTTATATTGAATTTTACGCCTGATAATTTATGAACTTGTTTTGTTATACCTAATATTTCTTTAGCAAATTTTTTTGATTTTTTTTCTAAAAATTCCGCGTTTATTTTAACTCCGTTTTTTTCCATAATAGATAAAACAGGAATTAACGGTATTTCAATTTTATTAAACAACTTATCTAATTTTTGTTTTTCTAATTCCTGTTTTAATTTTTTTACTAAACGAAAAGTAAAATCAGCGTCTTCGCAGGAATAATTATATATTTTTTCAATTGAAATATTTCCAAAATTTATTTCCGCTTTTTTGTCAGGAAATAGATCTTTTTTGTTAATTTTTTGATGCTTAAAATATTGAAAAGTTATAATATCCAAATTATGCTGGCGCGTTCCGGGATTTAAAATATAAGAAGCGATTCTTGTGTCAAAATTTACGCCTTTTACTCTAATGCCATAGCTTTCCATTACTCCTATGTCATATTTAATATTATGCCCGATTTTTTTTATTTTTTCATCTTCCAAAATTGGCTTTAGTTTTTGAAAAATTTTTTCATCTATCCCAGACTCTTTTTTATCGTCCTCATAACTAAATAAATTGCTTTTGACTTTTGATTTTTGAGTTTTAACTTGCACATAATACGCTTCTTTGTCCTTCCAGCAAAAACTAATTCCAAGCAACTCAGCTGTTATTGGATTAAAATTCTTTGTTTCAGTGTCAAAAGCAAATTCTTTTTGTTTTTTAAGAAGTGATAAAAAAATATCAAATTTTTTTTCAGTGTCAACTAAATTATAATTAAAATTTTTTAGATTGCTGGCAAATTTATCTATTATTTCGTCTGTTGCTAAATTATTATTTTTTTTTGTTATTTGATATAAACGTGGAAGAAGCGATTTAAATTCAAATTTATAAAAAATTTCAGCGATTTTCTCAGAATCAAAATTTTTAAAATAAGCGTCTTTTAATAAAAAATCAAAATCAACATCAATAATAATAGTAGCCAATTTTTTGCTTAAATAAGCGTCTGTTTTATGCTTTTTTAATAAATTTTGAATTCTGTCTTTTATTTTTGAAGATTTTATATTTTTATAAATTCCATCAAGAGTTTTGAAATTTTGCAAAAGTTCTGTCGCTGTTTTTTCGCCAATTCCTTTAACACCAGGAATATTATCACTGGGGTCGCCTCTCAAGGATTTAAAATCAATGATTTGATTTGGAGAAAGCCCGTATCTTTCCTGTACTGCTTTCGCGTCATATAAAATACTGTCATTAATTCCACGGCTCATTGTGTAGACTTTTGTCTTATCATCTACTAATTGAAGCGCGTCAAGATCTCCTGTAACAATAATTTTTTCAATATTACCATCTGTTTTTGTTGTAATAGTCCCAATTAAATCATCAGCTTCAAACCCGGCTTTTTCATAAATTGGGATGTTAAAAGCATCAGCGATTTTTTTAACCAAAGGAATTTGGTCATATAATTCTTGTGGGGCTTTTATTCTTTTAGCTTTGTATTCTTTATATTGTTTATGTCTGAATGTTGGTTCTTTCCTGTCTAATGTTAAAGCAATATAATCAGGGCTGAATTCACGAATAGATTTTAATAAAAGCAAAGCAAATCCATAAACAGCGTTTACTGTTTTTCCGTCTTTAGTTTTAAGAGTAGGGGGTAAGGCGTGAAAACTGCGATGAATAATCGCGTTCCCGTCTAAAATAATAAATTTTTGTTTTTTATCCGCCATTTGTTTAAATGTTTATATGTTTAAATGTTTCTGTGATATTTATATAATATCTCTTTATTATAAAATTTACAAATTTATGCTAAAATTATTGATAAATAATACTAAACTTTAAATGTGGTTATTTTTATTTTTTTTATTGACTTTTTAACTATTTTTGCTATTCTGTAATTAATAAATGCATTAATTTATGATTTATGAAAAAAGTTTTATTTAACGCAACTGATCCATTGGGCAATGAAATAAAATTACTTAAAGAAACTTTTGAAAAACATATTATTATCAGGCATCCTGAAATGAAAAATCATATTCGCGAAATTAAATTAGCTATAAAACAGCCTCTTTATATAGGTAGCGGAACAAAGAGCAAAAAATCAATAATTTATTTAAGTGTTTTTCCCAATCCGAACACTCCTTATATTATTGTTGCTGTTAAAAAAATAAAAAAAACTAATAAAATTATCTTAACCGCGTTTAGCGCTAAAAATTTAGGATTAAATAAAATAAATAAAATTTTATGGCAAGAAAAAAATCCAAAAAACTTAATTATTCCTACTCTCCAGTCACGCAAGAATTAATGGTTACTACTGTTGAGCCAAAAGATTTAGGCAAGGTTGAAAATATTATGTTGGACAGCGATCATTATTTGCAATGGGATCCAAAAGCAAAAGAATTTGTTGGTTTTTTTGTTTTGTTTATTGATGCTGATGAGAAAAAAGAAAAATTTTATAGTTTCCCGCAGACAAAAGAATTAAAATCAATCGGCTTTAACAATTTTTTTAAACAACTTGGAAAAGTTTGTATTAATTAAAATTGTTAGTTGAAGAATTATTGATTCAACACTTAATTTTTTGTAATTGAAAATAAAAAAAATTAAAAATCCGCTGATTTTTCCAGCGGTTTTTTTAATTTTTTACAGTATATAAAAAATCGTTTTTGTTATATTACCGTTTTTTTTATAAGAACTGCGACGAAGCAAAATAAATTCAGGAAAGAATACAATTATTTATTAAATTTATTGCCCACTTTTCTATTTTTTTATTTTCTTTAATTACAAATTCTTGACCCCTGCTAGCAGATTGAAAATATTTTTTTTCTGATTTTTTTGATATTCTCCAAGGATTTGGATGATAAGTAATATCTACTGGTTCAAATATTTTTGGTAATTTCCATTGAGATTTTAAATGATTTTTTTTAGTTAAAATAAGCTTTTCGTTATAATCAAATGTTCCTGCTCCTGCCAATTTTTTATTAAAAGATAATTTTTCTTTTGCAACATATATTGTATTTAATTCGTCATTTGCATATTTTTTGTTTTGTATATGTGGATGATATTTCATCCATTCATTTTTTTTATCCCATTGTATATTTTTAACTTTTAAAAATTCATCAATTTGAAAATATCCAAAAATAACATGCATATTTAGACCAGTAAAAATTATTTTATTTTTAGTTTTTTTTGTATGTCTAAACCAGCCAAAAAATAAAAAAAGGTCATTTTTTTTAATATCTTGATTTTGTAAATGCGTTTGTGCGCTTCCTGTTTGACCAAATAAGGCTTTCCAATTTTTTGGTCTATTTTTTAATATTATTTTATCTATATCTGGATCAAGATGGCATTTTTTTTTAAATCAAAATTATTATATAATTGTTTTATTAAATTTAACTCAATTTGTAATTGATTATAACTATGACTGCCATTTTTTTCTGGGATAGGCATTGATATTATTTTTTTGTTAATTATTGGGCTTGGATATCCGCCCATAGCAGAATCAAAACCTTTTCGGCTTAGGATAATTTTCATAATTATTTTTAATTAAATGTAATGTTAATAATTTATTATCAAACAACATCGCCCATTTTTTGCAATTTTAATAATTTCGCGTATAAACCTTTTTCATTTTTAGATAGCTCCAAATGGCTTCCTTGTTCGGTTATTTTGCCTTGCTCTAAAACAATAATTCTGTCTGCTCTCTTGATTGTGCTTAAGCGATGCGCGATAATTATTGTTGTTCTATTTTTGCTAATTTTTTCCATTGCTTTTTGAATCAACATTTCATTATAACTGTCTAAATTGCTTGTTGCTTCATCAAAAATAAGAATTCGCGGATTAGCCAAAATTGCCCGCGCGATTCCGATTCTTTGTTTTTGTCCGCCAGACAGTTTAATTCCTCTTTCTCCAACAATTGTTTTATATTTTTTTGGCAATTTTTCAATAAATTCTTCCGCGTTGGCGATTTTGGCAACTGCTTTTATTTTTTCTAAATTAATGCTTGGGCAAGCGTAAGAAATATTGTTCGCGATACTATCATTAAAAATTTCAACTTCCTGCGAAACAATAGCAATAAATTTTCTAAAAGAATATAAATCATAATCTTTTAAATTTTTTCCATCTAATAAAATTTCGCCTTTTTGAGGATCATAATGCCTATAAACCATTCTTGCGACAGTTGTTTTGCCTCCGCCAGACGATCCAACTAACGCGGTTACGCAATTAGGATTAATTTTTAAATTAACATTATTTAAAGCTGATTGTTTATTGTCATTATAGCTAAAACAAACATTTTCAAACTTAATTTGCCCATCAATATTCTTTGGCTTAAAACCGTTCTCGCAATTTTTAATATCCTGTTTTTCTTTATCCAAATAATAAAGCCTGTCCACACCCTCGCTTGAATCCATAATTCTGTCATAAAGACGCGAAATTGAAAAAAGAGAAATAAAAGATTTTTGAGAAATAGTAATAACAAAAACAAGACTGCCAATACTTATCAATTTATTCCACGCCAAATATACGCCAAAAATAATAATAATCGTTTCGCCAGAATAAATAATAAAATGGCGAATAATATTATATCTGAATATAATATTAAACATTAAAATAATATTTTTTTTTATTTTGTCAGCAATATAACCTAATTCGCTAATTTCTCTTTTTTCCTGAACAAAAGATTTTACTGTATTAATATTTATTATAGATTGGGCTATTTTTCCATCTTCATCTTCCCATCCATTATGAATATTTTTTCTTATAGGATCAACTTTTTTATTAAGATTTAAAGTGATAAAAATAAAAACAGGAATAAAAAAACTAAATATCAATCCAAAACGCCAATCAACCCAAAAAAGAATCAACGCCGTTAAAATAACCTGAATAAGCGTGGGAGCCACTGACCAAAAAATATCATCCATTAACATTCTAATTTTATCAACACCCCTGCGAATTTTTGAAATCTTGCCGCCTGTATTTTCTTTTTCATGGTAGCTTAAACTTAAATACATCATTTTTTTCTGCGCGTTTTTAATTAAAAAATTTTCAGCCTCAGCAGTAACATAAATTTCTTTTTTTCCAAAAAAATAAGACATTAAAGAATTAATTCCATTAACAGCAAACATTGCAAAAACTAATAAAATAATTTTGCTTATACTTTCGCTATCAAAAACAATAATTAAATCAATTATTAATTTTAAAATATAAGGAGCAATAAATTGCGTCAATTCAAGAAAAATAGTCAAAATCAGCAAAATTTTAATTTGCTTATGCATTGGACTTAAAAGATTCCATAATCTTTCCCAAAAATTTTTCATTTTTTTATTTTGTTCTTTTTTTGACATTTGTTTAAATATTTTTATTATATTTATAATATCCTTTTATTATAAAATTTACAAATTTTGTAAGATTTTTTATATAATAAATTTATCAACAAGCATAGTAAGCCAGAATTAAAATAAATTAGAATTAAAAATTAAATTGTTGTAAAATAAACGCGACCGCATCAATTTTACAACAATTTTATATATTATTTTTTTGACAAATAAAATTAAAAATAGTATTCTTAAAATAATAATAATAAATTTTAAATTTATGCTTTCCAACATAGAAGTCCCAATTTATAAGATGCCCGCTAAGAGAGCTATCAAAATTATACAAGAAAGCAGCGGTAAGCCAATTAAAGAAATAAAAAAATTTTATCAAGGCATTAGCACTCATGAAATTAAAAAGCTTAAGTCAAACTCGCCTTATGCGACTTTTTCAAAAAAAGAAGTAAAACAGCTGTTAAGGGATACACATAAAAAGGGGCTGTTTTTAAGCGAAGAAAAAATAAAAAAAGAATTTAACATTATTAAACAAGAGGAAACAAAACGAAAAATTGAATATAGTAAAAATCGGACGAAATTGATGGAAAGAATGGAAAAATTGAAATCAGGTAAGAGTCCGATTTTAGGCAGAGAAATAGACAGGGTAATAGAAAAAAAACCAAGATCAAAAGATGGAAGAAGAGAAGACAGGGCAGATAGAATAAGAGATATGATTGTAGATATAACATTAGAAAAGACTGAAAAAAAAGATAAGTTTGATAATAATATCGTGGAAAGAAAAAGGGGAGCATCTTTTGAGGGGAAAGATAAAGTTGATAACGCGCAAAATAAAAAAAATATTGAAAAAGAAAAATCGTTTCATAAAAAAGATATAATAGATTTATAAGTAGACTAAATTTTTGTATAGAAATTTATTAAAATTTTTATACATGCGGATTAACGCAGAATTTAACGCGGAAAGCCGCTGAAGATTTATTAAAGCTAATTTATAATTTTTTAAATTTATGCAAATAATTTGGTACGGGCAATCTTGTTTTGTTGTTAAAAGCAAATTGCAAGATCAAGAAATAAATATTTTAATCAATCCGTTTGATTCTAAAAAAATAGCAAAAGCTGATATTGTTTTATTGAACAATAAAATTTTAAATCCCAAGGAATTAAAAAATTGTAAAGCTTTTGTCATAGATAGCGCGGGAGAGTTTGAAATTAGAAATAATTTTATCCGCGGCATTAACAATGATGAAAATATTATTTTTCTTTTAGAAGCTGAAGGAATTAATATTGTTAATTTAGGAAAAACAAAACATTTGGAAAATGGATTAATAAATAAATTGCAGAATGTGGATATTCTAATATTGCCTATTAATAAAGACGAATTTTTTAGTGTTGACGAAGCAGGGGAGATAATTAACCAAATTGAACCAAAAATTGTGATCCCGTCATATTATCAAGAGATTAAAAATATCAGCAAGTTTGCTGAAAAAATGGGCGTTGATATGAAAAAAACAGTTGATAAATTAAAAATAGTTAAAAAGAATCTATTGCAAGACGGAGCAGAAATTATAATAATGGATAAAAAATCATAGCATAATGCTAATGACGCGAATTAAAAATGCGAATGCCGCTAATAATTTTTAGTGTCATTTATATACATTCGCGTATTGGCATTGTATTATTATGGTAGGAATTAATAAAATAGACAATTCAACCCAGCCAGATGGGCATAAACAGCGAAATATTTTTAATAAGGTAGATAAAAATGAAAAAGAAAAAACGCTTTGGTTAAGCGTAATTATTATTAGTTTAATTATTTTTTTAATTTGGATAATTAAAGTTTTTTATAGTATTAAAACTATAATTTGAGATTTTTTTAAGCAAAACTATTAATTTTTTTATTATTTGTGCTAAAATATAATAATTTTTTAAATATAAAAAATATAAAATAAAACAAAAAGTAAGGGGGTGGTTCTTTTCAAAACTTTATAATCTTTTTAAAAAAAGAGGATGGGGACAGAAATTTTTTTATTCATCTTTGATTTCGTTGGAGGAATATATGTCAGATTTTACTTTTATTTTAGGGTTTGGAATTGTTGGGAGTTATTTTATTCCTGATGGGATTCAGACATTGGCAGGAAAGGAGGTGAAACCAAAGGGATTTGTTTTTAGAAAAATGAATCCCGAAAAAGGATTACTTATAACAGTTATAGGGGGAGATGGAAGAAAGGACCATTTGCCACCTTGTTGTTTTTCACAACATCCCACCGAGGAGGAGATCAGGGCGACAAATAACCTTAGGGGTATTATTTAAAAACCCCCTAAGCCTTTGAAATTTTCAGGCGGAGATTTTTTACAACTCCGCCTTTTTTTGTTTGGTTATTTTAAATATTATTATAAAAAAATTTTAAATAGATCCCCCCACTATATAGGGGAGGTTAAGTGGGGTAAAAAATAAAATTAAAACTTAAAATAAAAATAATACCCCCTCTAACTTCCACTACAAGGGGGAGAATATCAGTTTTAGATAATTTTTGAGTAAAATTAGAAAAGTAAATTTTACAAAATTTTGTCAATTGCTTCATTTAATGTTTTAACTCTTATCAATCTTACCCCTGAAATATTTTTAATAGAATCAGAATCAGGAACCATAATATTTAAAAATCCTAATTTAGATGATTCTTTTATTTTTTGCTCTATTTTGTTTATATTTCTAATCTCTCCTCCAAGTCCAACTTCGCCCATGATAACCAGTTTGTTTGGTAATGTTTTATTTTTATACGCTGAAGCAATGGCCATGCAAATAGCCAAATCTGACGCAGTATCAGTTATTTTTATTCCTCCCGTTATATTAAGATTAATGTCTTGATTTGTTAAATTTATATTTGCGCGCCGTGTTAACACGGCAGAAAGAATTTGTAATCTGTTTGCGTCAAATCCGAATGCTCTTCGTTGCGGATATCCAAAAATTGTTTTGTTTACCAGCGCTTGTATTTCAATCAGAAAAGTTCTCGTTCCTTTTAAAATTGAGTTCACGGTCGCGCCAGGAACTTGAATATTTTTTTCAGGAAGAAAAATTTTGTTTGGATTTTTGATTTCTTCAAGTCCGCTATTTTTCATTGTGAAAATTCCAATTTCAGAAGTCGCTCCAAAGCGATTTTTTTTCGCGCGCAATATTTTAAATCCGTCCTTGTCTTCGCCCTCTAAATATACGACAGTGTCAACAAGATGTTCCAAGGTTTTTGGTCCTGCTATTTGTCCGTCTTTAGTAATATGTCCGATAATAAAAATAGGTGTTTTAATTTTTTTTGCTGTTTCCAATAATTTAACAGCTGATGTTCGTATTTGCGCCACGCTTCCTGTTTCATTTTCTATTTCTGTTGAATGCACAGTTTGAATTGAGTCAATTATTGTTAAAGCAGGTTTTGTTTTTTCAATCAAAGCGCAAATTTTTTCTATTTCAGTGTCAGAGGAAAATTTTATGTTATCTCCTTTAATTCTTAATCTGTCAGCGCGAATTTTGATTTGCGAGGGGGATTCTTCTCCAGACACATATAGAGTATCCCTAATTTTTTCAGCTATTTGCAAAGCTAAAGTTGATTTTCCAGCTCCTGGCTCGCCTCCGATTAAAGTCAGACTTCCTTGCACAATTCCTCCTCCCATTACTCTGTCAAATTCTTTAATTTGAGTTTTAATTCTTTCAGCGCTTTCATTTTTTATTTCATTAAAGCCGATAATTTTTCCAGGCTCTGCTTTAACAGTTTTTTCAGTTGATTTTTGCGCGCTAACAGCTTGTTCAACTAATGTTCCCCATTTTCCGCATTCTTGGCATCTGCCCTGCCATTTTAAAGTTTGCGCTCCGCAATTAGAACAGGCGTAAATTGTTTGATATTTAGACATAGAAATTATTTTATTTGTAGGTTTCCCCCTTTGAAAAAGGGGGAATAAGGGGGATTTTATAATTAAATATCTAAAAATCCCCCAACCCCCTTTTTCAAAGAGGGGAATATAGAATTTTTAATGAATCAATTTTTAATTTTCAATTTTTGACGCTGGAGTTATTAATGGATCACCTGAAAAAGTTTTTTCAGAATTTTTTTCATATTTAATTTTATTTATTTGCGGTTGAGCTAAATAAATTTTTAGAATTGAAAAAGCGCTAATCATTGTTATGGAAGTAACAATAAACAAAATTATTGAAATTATAAAAATTAAAATGTCTTTGTTTTTCATAATTTATTTCCCCCTTTGGAAAAGGGGGATTTAGGGGGATTTTAAAATAAAAATTATAATCTAAAAATCTCCCAATCCTCTTTGTCAAAGAGGGACTATATAAAAATTATTTAAAATTAATTGTCCACCCAGCAGGATTTGAACCTGCGACCATTTGCTTAAGAGGCAACTGCTCTACCAGCTGAGCTATGGGTGGAGATAAAAATATCATCCTAAAAATATGGATGATATTTTAATAAATAATAGAAGTTTAATGTTTATAAGTCAATTTGATAGAGTCGTCCTGTTCTTCTGTCAATAAAATATAAAGTTTTTTCGCTATTGTCAACCATTATTTTTTCAACATTTCGTTCTGTTGTTATGATTTTTTCAATTGAATTTTTATTTAAATCTATTTTATAAATATCATCATTTATATCTATGGCATAATTTGGATTTATGCCCATCATTTCTTCTAAATATTGCGGAACTCCGCAATAAATAATATTATTATTATAAAACGAACATTTTTCAGCCCATGTGTTTAAATAGATTCTTTTTTTATAAGTTCCGTGTTTTGTAGCAATCCACAAAGCAGGTTCATAATTATTTTTATTGTTATATACGCTGTATAATATTTTATCGCCTTTTAAATTCCATTTTCCTTGGAATCCATATCCTTCCACGATTATTGATTTAAAGTTTTCATTATGCTGGCCAATTAAATAAATTTCTTGATGGTCAAAATCAACAGGTTCTATAAAAAACGCGACAACCTGATTATCAGGTGACCACGCAAGCTGGAAATTGCCTGCTTTATTTCCCAAATTTTCAATAATCTTGCTTCGTCCGCTATTAATATCAGCTATTATTAAATGATTATTTTCTGAATAAGAGCTAAAATTTTTAGTTATAATTTGTTTGTTGTCAAGAGAAAAACTAAATTCTTCCCAATTTTTTGGCAAAGTTGTTTGTTTGTCGGTTGTAAAATTATAAACAATATTTGATCCGTCAGGATACTCTAAGACAGCTTTATCTTTGTTTGGCGACCATGTAATGTTTTGTACATCATAAAAAGTTTTTTCGCTCATTAAAATTGATTCCCCATTTTTATCAATAGCGTAAAATTTACCGTCATTTTTATTGTAATAAACCAATTTGTCGCCGTTTAAATTCATTGTTATCCCTTTTACAATTGACTCGCTGATTTTTTTTATTTCATTTATTTTTTTATCAGTGTCTTTATCTTTTTTTTCTGCTTGAAGAGAAGCGTTTTTGTTGGCATTTTTATTATATAATCTTCCATTAGTATTATAATTCCGCCCAACATCATTTACAGGGATTATTTCATAATTTGTATTTTTATCAACTGAAACAAAATCTTTAAAAAAGAAAGAATAAATTAAGAACGCGAAAAATAGGCTAGTAAAAATAAATCCTATTATTAAAATAATTTTTTTGTAATTTAAATCAGGAATATTCATAAATTTTTTTTAAAAATATTATTTTTTAATCAACAATTTGTTTAACAGTTTATTTTATGGCTTCCCAGCCGCATTCTATTGGATTAATAATGCAATAAAATATAATAAAAGCGCACAAAGTTATTAAAAGCAATAACAAATTTAATCCGACTAAAATAGTTCCTCGTATATATCCAATTTTAGCTAATTTTTCGCTGAATAAAGTGCAAAACCAATAAATATCAAGCCCTATAACTGCTACTGGAATTAATGCGACTGTAGCCATTGAAAGGAATAACCATCTTATTATTGCTTTTCCAATTATTTTACCAGCTGCTTTTTTTGCGATTTCCCTTTTTTTATTTTTTTGTTCTTTTTTAATTAAACGTTTTTGTATTCTATCTTCTTCTGCTGATTGATAATCAAACATAATTTTATTTTATACTCACTTTTATTTTTTCATTTCCCATTTTTATAAAACTGTTTTTTTTATTTTCTAATATGATATCAATAAGCTGATCTTCTATTTTAGATTGAATGATTTTTCTAACGGCGCGCGCGCCTTGTTCTGGAATATAAGCCATAGAAGCGAGTTGTTCTATTATTTTTTTATTATAACCTAATTTTATATTTTTTTCCAATAATCTTTCGTCCAAATTTTTTAATTGCAGTTTTACTATTTCTTTAATATCTTTTTTATTTAAAGGATTGAAAATTAATATTTGGTCTAATCTGCTTAAAAGTTCTGGTCGCAGAATATTTTTTACTTTTTTATTTATTTTGTTTTTCAAAGCATTAAAGTCAAAATCGTTATTTTCGCCAGAGCCAAACCCGATGCTATTTTTTGAATAAAATTCTTTAACTCCTATATTAGAAGTTAAAATAATAAGTGTATTTTTAAAGTTAACACTTCTTCCATCAGCGGAAGTTAAAATCCCGTCTTCTAAAATTTGCAGCAGCAAATTAAAAATATCTGGATGAGCTTTTTCTATTTCATCAAATAATATTAAACAATAAGGATTGTGTTTCACAAATTCCGTGAGCTTTCCACCTTCTTCATAGCCGACATATCCAGCTGGCGCGCCAATCATTTTTGAGGCGTTGAATTTATCGTTAAATTCACTCATATCAAATTTGATAAAAGAATTTTTTTTGCCAAAAACAAGTTTCGCGATCTGTTTTGCCAGCTCTGTTTTTCCAACGCCTGTCGAACCTAAAAAAATAAATGATCCAAGAGGCCTGTCAGGGTGGGACATATTAAGCAAAGAGCGTTTTAAATATTTGCTGACAATATTGATTGGTTTTTTTTGCCCGATTATTTTTTCATTCAGTTTTTTTTCTAAATTTAGAATATTTTTTTTATCTATCAGATTTATTTGTTCTATCGGAATATTTGTTGTCTTGGAAGCTGTCTTGATTATGTCTTGCCCTGTAATTTTTCCCAAACTGTCCATTTCAATCTGTTCCCTGAATTTTTTAAACACTTTAAATTCTTGTAATAAAATTTTTTCTTGTTTTTTTAAATTTAGCGCTGATTCGTAATTTTCGTTAGCTATATATTTTCGTTTTTCAATTTGAAGTTCATTAGCTTTTTCGGTAAATTTGTTTTGAAGAAAATCAAAATTGTGTTTCTGCTTTTTTAATTTAACGCTTGAAGCCGCCTTATCAATAAGATCAATTGCTTTGTCAGGCAAAAATTTATTAGTTATGTAGCGTTCAGAAATATGAATAGCAGAATCAATAGCTTGATCAGTAATTTTTATTTTATGAAATTTTTCATAATGCTTTTTAATAGAGTTTAGAATTTTTTTGCTTTTTTCAACGCTTGGCTCTTCTATTTGCACGACTTCAAACCGCCTAATCAGAGCCTGTTCTTTTTCAATCTGTTTTTTAAAATCAGCAAAAGTTGTCGCTCCTATCAAACTTAGTTTTCCTTTTGACAGGGCTGGCTTTAAAATATTAGCCGCGTCTAATGATCCGCTTGAAGCTCCAGCGCCTACAATATTATGAATTTCGTCAATAAATAAAATGGCGTTTGGATCGTTTTGAATTTCTTCAATCGCGTATTTTAATTTTGATTCAAATTCGCCTCTGAACATTGTTCCGGCTATTGCGGAGCCTAAATCAAGTTTTATAATTTTTTTGCCAAACAAAATTGGAGGAACATCCATTTCAATTATTTTTTTGGCAAGCCCTTCAATAATTGCTGTTTTTCCAACCCCTGTTTCTCCAAGGAGCAACGGATTGCTTTTTTTTCTACGGCAAAGTATTTGAATAATTTTTTCAATTTCCTCGTCTCTGGCAATTACAGGATCAAAAGTTTCTGCTATTGATTCTTTTGTTAATTCAATAAGAAAATTATTTTCCTCAGGAATCATTTTTTCATCAAAAAAATTTATTTCTTCCAGCGGATACGGCTGTTTTGTTATTTTAGGTATTTGGGAAAATTTGGAAATTGTTTTTAATGTTGAAGCTAATTGCTCTTCTAATCTTGTTAAATCTATTTTCTTCGCTTTTAAAAAGTTTTTGATTTTAGGATTGTTTGCTTTAATCAGAGCGTTTAAAAGATGTTCTGTTCCTATAAATTTATGTTTAAAACTGTTCGCGATAATCGCTGATTTTTTTATTAAATTTATGCTTGATATTGACAGCCTAGGAATTATTTTTTTTTTGCTGTTTAAATTATTGTTGTTTATTGACAGCTCTTTTTTTATTTCAGGTAAAGCCGTTTTTGTTTTTTTTAAAATTTGGTTCGCGAAAGTTCCTTTTTGCGTAATCAAGGAATAAAAAATATGCTCAGGTTCAATAATTGAGTGGTGTTTTTCTAACGCAAGATTATAAGCGCGGGCAATAGCGTCTTTATAATTTATTGTGAATTTGTTGAAAAATTTTTGCATATTACTTTGCATTACGAAATTATAATTATAATCCTCCTTTGGAAAAGGAGGTTGGAGGATTTTTAAAATATTTTATTATAAAATCCCCCTTAATTCCCCTTTTTCAAAGGGGGAAATCTGATTTAAAATAAATTTTATAATTCAAGATATCACATACTTTTTAACGCATTAATTCTTTCTTGAATTGGAGGATGAGTAGAAAACATTTTAGACATTTTGTTTTTAGATCCCTTAAATGGATTTGAAATATAAAGATGAGAAGTCGCGTTGTTGGCGCGTTTTAAAGGTATATTTTCTTTAGATATTTTTTCTAAAGCTTTTGCCAGCCCTTCAGGATATCTTGTTAAAAGCGCTCCGTCAGCGTCAGCTAAAAATTCCCTTTTTCTTGAAATAGCAAGCTGAATCAGTTTTGCGATTAATGGGGAAAGTATTGCTAAAACTATTCCTATAGCAATAAAGATTCCATTTTTATTTCTGTCTCTTCCTCCAAAACCAAATAGTTGTCCTCTTATCATCCAATCAGCCATCAAGGCTATAACGCCGACTAAAATTATAACAATTGTCATTATGCGGATATCATAATTTTTAATATGCGAAAGTTCATGCGCGATTACTCCTTCTAATTCTTCATTTTCCAGTTTTTCAATAATTCCGGTTGTCATTGCGACAGAAGCGTGCTTTGGATCACGACCGCAAGCAAAAGCGTTCATTGCTTGATCTTGAATAATATGAATTTTTGGAGTTGGAATCCCCGCAGTAATAGCCAAATTCTCTACCATATTATATACATAAGGATTTTCTTGTTTTTTAATCGGCTTTGCCCCTGCCGTCCACAGCGCGATTTTGTCGCCTTTATAATAACTGAATAAAGACATTGATATTGAAATTGCTATTGCTATTGCAAGCCCATAATATCCAAAATTATACATTTGCCCGAATATCCATCCTAAAAGCATAATAAAAATTACAAAAACTGCGATAAGAATGATTGTTTTTCTTTTATTAGAATCAATTTGTGAATACATAAAAAAATTACAAATTCAAAATCATAAATTCCAAATAAATTCAAAATTCAAATTTTCAAAATTCAAAACCGTTTTGGATTTGTAATTTTAGTTATTGTAATTTATTTGTTATTTGTAATTTTGGTTTTGGTGTTTATTATCGTAATTGCCATTCGTTAATCCGGACTTAAAATTGCTTATTTCTACCTTATTAATGATAAAAGCAATTAAAATTTTACTTTTGGAGTTTTTCTTTCTTCTTTATTTTCAATTTCAAAAAAGTCTTTTTGATTAAATCCAAGCTGTTTAGCAATCATATTAGTGGGGAATACTTGAAGTTTAATATTAAAGTCTCTAACATTTCCATTATAAAATCTGCGGGCAGCTTGTATTTTATTTTCAGTGTCTGACAGCTCATCCTGCAATTTCGCGAAATTTTGATTGGCTTTTAAATCAGGGTAATTTTCTGAAACAGCAAACAGAGATTTTAAAGTTCCTGAAAGCATATTTTCCGCTTGGCCTTTTTCTTTTGTTGTGCCGGCTCCCATTGCGGCTGTTCGCGCTTTTGTTACTTTTTCAAACAATTCTCGTTCGTGAGTTGCGTAGCCTTTGACGGTTTCTATCAGATTTGGAATTAAATTGTACCGTCTTTTTAATTGCACGTCAATATCAGACCATGCCTCTTCTGTTCTGTTTTTGTTTTTGATTAAACCGTTATAAACAACGACCAGCCATATAATAACAATGGCAATCACGCTTAGAACGATCCAAAAAATTGTGTTCATAAAATTTATAGTTAATTATTAAATTTATTTGCGGTTTTTTTATTTTTATTGTATAATTTTATTAAGAAAAAGTCAAAAAATATGTAAAATTTTAAATTTGCGTAAAAAAATTAAAATTATAACTTTAATTCCAGCGTGGAGGTTGGTTGTTGGAAAGATATTTAAGATTAATAAAATTAACAAAGTATGCGAATTAAAAATATAATGGCAAAAAAAGTGATTTTTGTGTTGCCTGACACAAACATAAGCGAGACAGCCAAATTAATGGAAAAACATAGAATTCATGGAATACCTGTTGTTGATAAAAAACAGGTGGTAGGAATTATTACGGAAACTGATTTTTTTGTAAGAGATTCATATAACTTTCATTTGCCTTCTTACATTAATTTCGTAAAGGATAGCGAGGCAAATAATTATATTAAGGATGATAGTAAAAAAAAAATCAAGATAGAAAAATTTTTAAACATTAAAGCCAAAGATATAATGGCTAAAAAGTGTGTTACAGTTGACGCTGATATGGAAATTAAGAAATTGCTTCAAATAATTAAAAAAACAAAATTACAGATTTTTCCAGTAGTCAACAAAAATAAAATTTTGGTTGGCATTGTTGCTTTGCCAGATATTATTAAATTACTTAAAATATAATTATTAAATAAAATTAAAAATATGAATTATCAAAAAGAAAAAAGGCAAATAGATGAAACAGCCATCCAGGCTTATTCATGGTGGAAAAAAAGTTTTGTTTTTGTTAAAAAAACAAAAATAAAAACTTGGAAAGGATTATCAATAATTACTTTTTTCGCGGGAATTTCAGTCGCTATTATTTTAACTATTTCGGCTGATATTCATATTACCTCAAAAGCCGCCGGAGAAACATCTTCTTTAAGTTTAAGCCCTTCTACAATAAATACATCTCCTGGTGAAAGTTTTAATTTGAATATAATGATAGATACTGATGACGCTGCTGTCGTTGTTGCCAGAGCAATTGTAAATTATGATACCAGTAATTTTAGTTTAACAAGCTATGATATCAGCAGTTCAGTTTTCGCAAGCAGCGCCTGT
>JAYEJU010000060.1 GCA_034660655.1 Patescibacteria group bacterium
CTACTATCACTCCAACCGACCATTCTGCAACTTTCATCTCATCCTTTTTGTCCCTAAACCTAAACTCAACTCCCCAATATTCATTCCTATATTTTTTCCAGCCATTAGCTTCTTTTGTTAATTCGCCTTTGTATTTATCCTTTACATTTATATTTGTATTCTTATTTGTATTTTTGTTAATTAACTCATATCTATTATCTTTTTGTTCTTCGCTAACATATATATTCTTATTATTATTTTGATTCTTATTTTTATTCAAATCAATATCTTTTGTTATTATAAAAACAGCAAGACTTATTACTAATAAAGCCAAAACAAAAATAATTAAGTTGTCTTTTTTATTCATCATAATTTTTCACAAATTTTTATTCTTGATTTTATATTATCAAAAAAACAAAAACCTGTCAAAAAAAATAATCTAAAAAAATAATCTAAAAAAATAATCCGATTACAATCATCAAACCCACAAACACATTTCTAAACTTTTCATTTTCTACTCCTTTTTACTGGTTTTAGATTTGCGATTTAAAATCTGATCTTGTGTTTATTTAATTGTCAATGTCCTTTCATTATTCTGCCTCCTTTTTTATTTTTTGTAGAAAAAGTTTTTCTTTTCCACAAGATAAATCCTTTATTAAAAAAGATTTATTTTGTGAAAAAAAATAGATTTATTGTATATAATCAAAAGTTTTGATCATAATGTCAAATATTTTATAATATTCATCAGTTTGTGAATGACGCGGAGTAAACTGACTAATTTGTATTGTTGTTGTATTTTTGAAACGTCCTTGTTTTTTTGCTTCAAAATAAATCATTTCAGAAGAAACAGTATCAGGAGATGAGCCATGCGAAACATTCCATGTAATTCTATATCCTTTTATTCCAGAATAAGTTATAACTTCTTTTATAGAATTTAAAGATTCATGATTTTGGATTCCAGGATGAATTTTATATATCTCTTCGTCCAATTTATTTGACATATAAAAAAATATTTCCCCAACACCGCCAGTATCAATCACAATTTTATTATCATTGTCTTTTGTAAAATCTGCTCCTGCTTTAGTATTAGGAAATTCTCTTGCGTTCCAATCTCTTGGATATCTAATTGAATATCCATATTCTTCATTTCTATAAATATTCCAATCACTTACATCAACCCCGTCAATAATAATTTTAGTTTGTTGATTAGTGTTTATATTCTGATTTATATTTTGATTAACTATCTTATTTACATTCTTATTTTGATTAATCAGTTCATATCTATTATCTTTTTGTTCTTGGCTAACATATATATTCTTATTATTATTTTGATTCTTATTTTTATTCAAATCAATATCTTTTGTCATCACAAAAACAGCAAGACTAATTACTAATAGAGCTAAAATGAAAATAATTAAATTATCTTTTTTATTCAACATGATTTTTTTACAAATTTTTATCTTTTTAATAATTTTAATTTACCATAAAAGCAAAAACGTGCCAAAAATTGCAAATATTATTTTGAGTGAAATATTAAAATAAAATTTTGAAACATTATTTTTAACATTTTCAATT
>JAYEJU010000061.1 GCA_034660655.1 Patescibacteria group bacterium
ATTAAGTATTAAGTATTAAGATTTAATTTTGAATTTCTAATTTTGAATTTTTAGTTGTCATTTTGCATTTTGTTTATTATAACATAAAAAATAAAAAAAATCTTGTGGATAATTCTGCCTCTACATTTTCGCTCGTTTTAAGATTTCAGCTTCAATAATTGAACGATCATTTCCATATTTTAATTTTGAAAACTGTTTAATTCTGTCCTTGTTAGAAATTTTATTTTTCCGCAAAGGAAAAGTCTTCATATTAAAAGCCCTGGTTGGCTGATTGTCAATTATTAATTTAACATAAGCGTTAAATTTATCTATATTAACTAGATCGTAAGCGCTAAAAACAGGAGCAAACTCTTTTGAAAGAAATTCAGCGTCTTCAGCCCCGACCTTGAAAGAAACTATTGTTCCAACATTTCCAAAAATTGCGTCTCTGATGCTTGTGTCTTGCTTTTGCGACAACTGCCCGATATATTGATGCGCGATATTCAAATTAAGCCGATATTTTCTTGCTTCTGATAAAATTACCGTAATGCTCTCGGTAATAAAATTCTGGAATTCATCAAGATAAAGATAAAAATCTTTTCTTTCATTTCTTGGAATATCAGTCCGTGAAAGAGCGGACATTAAAATTTTTCCAACTAACACCATCCCCAACAAATATGAATTCATTTCGCCTATTTTGCCTTTGCTTAAATTAACTAATAAAATTTTTCTTTTATCCATTATTGTCCTTAAATCAAAAGCGCTTTTTTGCTGGCCAATAATTGGGCGCATTATGTCATTGGAAATAAAAGTGTTCAGCTTACTGGTTATATACGGAACCATATTCGCGAGAGCAGCGTCTCCACCG
This sequence comes from Patescibacteria group bacterium, assembly GCA_034660655.1. Taxonomy (NCBI): domain Bacteria; species Patescibacteria group bacterium. The sequence goes on from JAYEJU010000061.1 coordinate 848, forward strand.
GCTTTTTCAGCTTCCTTTTGCCAAAAATCTTTTACAACAGGATTTAGGCATTTGCTTAATTTATATTTTCTAAAATCAGGGTCAGCTAAAACTTTTGATATTTCCATTAAAGTAGATCCGCTTTCTGGATCTTCCATAACAAGAAGCATCGCGTTTCTCATATATTGTTCAAACATCGGACCGCCTGTTTGTTTCAAATCATAAAGCTTGTCAAAAATACTAATCATCTCATTGATGACAAAAGTTTTTTGCTCAGGATATTTTTTATTATATTCCAACAAATTAATCCCCATTGGACGTTCAATATTCGCTGGATCAAAATAAATTACATCTTCAGCGCGCTCATTAGGAATAGTATCTAAAATGTCGTTTACTAAATCTCCATGCGGATCAATAACCGCGACACCATCGCCATTTAAAATATCCTGTTTTGCCATATTAGACAAAAATTCTGATTTTCCAGTTCCTGATTTTCCAATAGCATAAATATGTCTTGTTCGATCGCTTCTGCTAATTCTAATAAGGGTTTTAGCTTCCCGATAAACATTTTCTCCCAAAACAATTCCTGAGTCAGGCATATTATTAGGCGCTGGAGCTTCCTTAGAAGAAAGCCACTGGATATTAGGCGTCTGCGAACTTGCCAAAGGAAAATGAAATAAAGACGCCATTTCTTCTGAATTTAAAACTATTTTTTT
>JAYEJU010000062.1 GCA_034660655.1 Patescibacteria group bacterium
CATAACGAACTGCCTGCTGAAAAAAATTTTAACGCGCTCTGGCTGGTTATTGGATTATTCGCTAAAATTTTTCATCTTCCAGCGTTTCTTGCTTTTCATCTGACGCGAATCTTATTAATTATTCCTTGTTTGTTTACAATTTATTTTTTAATATCTTACTTTCTGCAAAGTTTGGAAAAAAGAAAAATCGCCTTTTTATTAATCACATTTTCATCTGGGTTAGGAGCGCTTTTGTCGCCTATTTTGAATCTGTTTTATTACGCTGATATTGAAAAAGGATATTATAACTGGCCATTGGATATTTGGTCAACAGAATCAAACACTTTTTTAACCCTGTTTCAAAGCCCTCACTTTATTGCCTCGCTTAGTTGCCTTATTCTGATTTTTCTATTTTTTCTTTTAGCGCTTAATACTAATAAAATAAAATACAGCTTTATCGCTGGAATTATGGCTTTGTTTCATTTTAATTTTCATCCATTTTTTTTAGTTACTATTTTTAGCATAATACCAATTTATCTGATTATTCTTTTTTTGCAAAAACAAAAAAAACTTTTTCTAAATGGAATAAAGCATCTTTTTATAATCGGATTTATTTCAATTCCGTCAATTTTATATCATATAATAAAAATATTTTTTGACACAACATCCCAGCAAAAAATGGGGCAAAATTTATGCGCCACTCCGTCATTTCCCGTTACAATAATAAGCTATGGCATCCCCCTATTTCTGGCAATTTACGGAATCTGTTATTTAATAAAAAATAAAAAAATAGATAACAAAAATCTTTTTTTAATCTGCTGGCTTGCAATAAATTTTATTTTAATATTCTGTCCTCTTATTACATTCCAAAGGCGGCTTACCATGGGCATTCAAATTCCTATTGTGATTTTGGCTACTATGGCGATATTTATTATTTATAAAAAAATTCAAAATACAAAATTTATATCTAATCTTAAAAAAAATAATGCGGGAACAATATTGCTGCTATCCTTTATTTTTATAATTTTAGGACTATCTAATCTGTTCGTGATAGCAGAAAATTTTCTTGTCTGCAATCAAAAAATAAATTATCTGCATACTTCAAAAATAGACGCTATGCGCTGGGTAGGACAAAATGTTCAAAAAGACGAAACAATTTTTGCGTCTATCCTAATAGGAAATGTGTTGCCTGGCATAGCTACAAAAAAAGTTTACGCCGGACATTGGGCTGAAACAGTAAATTTTGAATATAAAACAAATAAAATTATATGGTTTTTTATAACAAACAAATCAGATGAACAAAAAAAAGAATTTTTAAAAAATTCCAGAATTGATTATATTTTTTACAGCAATTTAGAAGAAGGCATCGGCGCGTTCAATCCCGATGAAAAAGAATATTTAGAAAAAGTTTATGATAATGGGAAAGTTCAAATCTACAAAACGCTTTAAAATTTCTTTTGTCATTCCCGCTTCTCCTTTTGTCATTCCCGCAAAGGCGGGAATCTATATTCTAAATTATAATATTTAAAAATTTAACAAAATAAAATTATGATGAAAATAAAATTTGTAGCAGGAAATTTATTTTTAATATTAGCCTTTATATTATTTCCTAATGTTTTAAAAGCTGATTCTGGATATGCTGATAATTTGATATATTATGTTAAAATTTATGGTGTTGTAAAAGACAGTATTACCAATGAACCAATCCCCGCAACTGAAATTTCAGTTAAGCCGACATGGTATTCATATAATTATCAGCCTGCTTCTTCAAATTCAAAATATACTCAGACGACTAATGAAAATGGCGAATATATTTTATATTTTACTCACAATATACCGAAAGCAACGGATGTTATTGCCAAGGCAGAAGGATATAAGGAATGTAAAATTATTAACATAGAATTAACTTTATACGATGAAATTCAAGCAGATTTTGTTTTAGAAAAAGAAGAAAAGAAAATTGATCCTGTTATTCTGATTCCGGGAATTATGGGAAGTTATTTAAATAACGCTGATGACGGAAAAGAAGTCTGGCCGAATTTAACAAGAATGTTTTTATCTGGAGATGATGATTATTTAAATGATTTAATTTTATCTGAGACAGGTGTTCCTAAAACAAATAATATAGCGGTTGGAAACATCATAAGCAAAATATCAGATAATGATTTTTTTGAAGGATTAATAAATGAATTAGTGAAAAATGATTATAAAAAAAATGTTAATCTGTTTGTTCTACCATATGATTGGAGGCGTGAAATTAGTTATTTAGCGGGATATGAAGCAGGAGATAATCCAAATACTTTAAATAACAAAATATTAAAAATAATTAGCAAACCTGGATTTGAAAAAGTAAATATTATATCCCACAGTATGGGCGGTCTGATTGCAAAAAAATATATGGAAATATTTGGCGCTTCAAATGTCAATAAATTTATAGATATAGCGACTCCACATCTTGGATCGCCAAAAGCGGCAAAAATTTTGATGTATGGAGATGATATGGATATTGGTTTTTTAGGATTAGGACTAAATCAAAAAAGGGCAAAAATAATATCCCAAAATATGCCGTCAGTTTATCAATTATTGCCAAGTAAATTATATTTTGATGAAAATAACAAAAATTATAATTCTTATTTAGCTGATATATTTGATATTGATAATAATGATATTTTAGGCAATTTAAATTATGATCAATCAATTGAATTGTTGGTTAATAAAGGAAGGAATAATGAATTAATCAAATATAATGACAATCTCCACAAAAGCATTGATAATTATTCTCCTAAAAATAATGGCGTAGATACCTATAATATTACAGGTTGCGGTATAGCTACAATAGGAAAAATTTATATATTAAACAAGGAAAAATCTGGCGGATATGAGTATGCTTTAAGATATATTTCAGGAGATGGCACAGTGCCAAGAAAAAGCGCTGAACATTTGGAAACAAATAATGAATTTTATATAAAAAATATCAAACACGCTGTTATCCCCAGCGCAAATGGAATAAAACAATTAGTAGCAACAATATTAAAAGATGACATTGATAATTTTAAATTTTCAGATTTTAATAATTTAAGCGAAGACAATTCTTTTTGCTCTTTAAACGGAACTCAAATAAGTTTTCACTCTCCAATAAATCTTCATATTTATGACAATTTAGGCAATCATGTTGGGCCAGTCCAAAACAACGACATTGAAATGAATATTCCAGGAGTTGAATATGATATAATAGATGGAAACAAATTTGCGTTTTTGCCAAAAGACAAAAACTATATAATTAAAGGAGAAGCAACAGATATTGGAACATTTAACGCGAGAATTCAAAAAATAGAAAACAACGAATACACAAAAACAGCTTATTTTAATGAAATCGCGTTAAATTCAGTTGACGCTAAAATACAATTAGAAATAAATAACAATATAGAAGATTATGAACAAATAAAAATGCAAGTTGATAAAGATGGGAATGATATAATTGATTATACTATTAATCCTGATTCAATTTTAACAAAATATGAAATAGAGGATTTTGAAAAACCAAAAACAGAAATCAACATAGTTGGTAAAAAAGAAAATGAAACAAGCGATTATTATCTTAATAGCGTCTTAATAGAGTTAATTGGAGAAGATAATGAAAATGGATCAGGAATATTAAAAACAGAATACAGTTTAGATAATGGCGAAATTTGGAAAAATTATAAACAACCTATTACCTTAAATATTCCGCAATTATCTTCTGATATTGAAATAATTTATACTATTAAATACAGTTCAACAGACAGAGCAGGAAACAGAGAAAAGGAAAAACAAGAAATAATAAAAATAAAAAAATTAATAACAATAAACAGCGCGATTTCAAATATTAAAGAACTATATAATATAGGAGAAATAAAAAGAAAATTAGTCAAAAATAACTTAATTAAAAAATTAAAACAAATAAATAAAAATATTGAAAAACAAAACAAAAAAATTAAACAAAGAGAGAAAAGATTTGAAAAAATGTCAAAACTTTGCGAGAAAAGAAAAAATAAAGAAAAATGCGAAGAAAAAATAAAAATTGTTTTTAATAAAATCAATGATCATTTGTCTTCAGTCCATAAAAAAATCATTGAACATAAATTTAAACACTTATTAAAGTTATTAGATTTCTATCATAAAAAAGAATGGATAACTGATAAAGGATATGATATAATTAAAATGGAATTAAATTATTTAATAAATAACATAAAAATCTATGAACCAACTAAATAAAAAATTAAAAGGGAATAAAAATATACTGTTATATTCATTATTTTATTATATTATTTTTGCTTTTTTACCTATATTTTTATTTTATCTCTTTAAAAATTTCAGTTTATTTTTTATTTATTATTATATTATATTCCCAATATCGTTTATTATATTTCTGATAATATATAGATTTATTTTAAAAGGAAAATACGACAAATATAATAATATTTTATTAAAAAATTGGATTGTATTTATTATAACTAGTTTAATAATAGGATTAATAACTTATTACTTATATATTAAAACATTTGAAAATTTTGGTTTTTAGATATCATTATTCTTTAAAATATTTTTATAATGGATTTTAAAAAATATGGCGGTAAAAAATAAAATTTTAAGCAATATAAAAAATAAACCTTATTTTATAGAAGGTAATTTTGTTTTGTATAAATCCGACTGCCTTAAAATTATAGAACAGATTCCCGAAAATTCAGTTGATATGATTTTCGCTGATCCTCCTTATTTTTTATCATCAGGAACTTTCAGCTGCCAAAATGGAAAAATGGTGAGCGTGAAAAAAGGTAATTGGGATTTAAGTAATGGATTAAGAAAGGATTTTGAATTTCAATTCATTTAATTTTAAAAAATATGAAACAACACGAAGCAGTTATAAAAACAATGAAAGAAAGCGGCGGCTTTGCAACGCTTGGTTTTTTAAATCAAAATGTTGACATTTCCGATTGGAAAACAAAAACACCGTTTGCAAGTATCAGACGCATAGTTCAAGATGATAGATTTTTCTTTAAAATAAGACCTGGGCTTTGGGCTTTAAAAATTTACAAAAACAAATTGCCTGAAAATATTTTTCCAGCAAAAAAAATTTCCAAAATAAAACAAGAAGAATTTAATCATTCGTATTATCAAGGACTGCTTGTAGAAATAGGCAATCTTAAAAAACAAGAAACATTTGTTCCATATCAAGATAAAAATAAAAAATATTTGGAAAAAAGTTTATCTGAAATAACGACTATCAAAAAATTTTATAATTTCACTTATGAAGGTTTATTAAGAAGCGCAATAACAGTTGATGTTGTCTGGTTTAATGAAAGAAAAATGCCGTCTAATTTTTTTGAAATAGAACATTCTACAAATATTAAAAATTCTCTTGGTAAATTTGTTCAATTACAAGATTTCCACACAAAATTTTATATTGTGGCTGATATTGCCAGAAAAAGAGAATATGATGATAAATTAAAATTGAGTATGTTCAAACAAGTTCAAGATAGAGTAAATTTTATTGATTATGAAAGTTTGTCTAATTGGCATACAAAAAGTTTTGAAGTATACAAATTAGAAAATAATTTTAACTTTTAAAAATGAAACTAAAAGAATTCATTGAAAAATTAGAAAAAATAGCAAAAAAACACGGAGATGATGCAAAGGTTATAATGGCTGATAATATTCCAGTTGTTAGTCCTGTTTTTTCAAAAAAATATCTAGATAAGAAAAATATTATTATAACAGACAAAGAATAAAAATTGTATTACAAACGATAGGGTTGCCTGTGCCTAAAAATAATTAGAGTGCTAAATTTTCAAATTATATTGAACAAATTTTATGATATCTAAAATTTTAAATTTTCTTAATGAAAATGGTATTACTATAACAATCTTATTTGCTTTTATTGGTTTTATAATATCTATTTTGAAAGTATTGCAATATTGGAATTTACGCACCAAGGAATTAAAAGTAAAAAGATTTAAAATTTATCATGATTATTTAATTAGGAATCTTGTCCAACCTGACACCAATGATGGAATAATGAAACTTGACAGGCAGATTGCCATTATATATGAATTAAAAAATTTTCCAGAATATTATGATGTTTCAATAAGAATTTTAAAAGGACTTAAAAAACATTGGAAGAAAGACAAAAATTTGGATTGTCGTATTTTTGAAGAAATTGATTTGTCTATAAAATCTATGGAAAAAAATTTTATATCTCGATTTTTAAATAAAAAAATATTCATATAAAAATTTTATTTTACTTTTTATGCCAGACCAGCCAACACAAAACCAAACACCGCCGGCTGTTCCGCTTGTTCCGCAAGATAAGCCAGAATTAAAAACCCAAAAAATAGAAACTCCGAAAATACAAGAAATAAAAAAACCGATTGAATCTGAACAAAAGCCAGTTCAAACACCGATTCCAATATCGCCAGATGTTAAACCGTTGATTCAAAATCAATCAGAAATAAAAACACCTGAACAAAATTCGTTAGCAAGCGAAAATCCAATTCCTGCTCCGCCGATTATTAAAGCGCCAACGCCAGCCACGACGCCAACGCGACCAAAACAGCCTGCAAAACAACAAACTCCTGTTTTGAACCAACAAAACTCAAATATTATAAAATCTCTTTTAAAAAAAGCGCGGGAACATATTCAAAAACGCAGGCAAAAAAGATTAGATAAAATTTTAATCGCGTTAAAAGAAAAAAACAAACTTTCTAATAGGGAAATCAAAAAAATCGTAAGGATTTCTGAAGCAACAATTACCAGATATATGGATATATTAGAAAAGCAAAATAAAGTTAAACAGATTGGGAAGGAAGGCAGAAGCGTTTATTATGAATTAAAATAGTCTTATTTTTGTTATTTAAACGGCTCACGACCTTAAAAATAAACGGCTCACGCCTAAAATCATAAACGGCTCATTTCCACCATTTGAGCCGTTTAGCGTTATAAATTTTTTGCAAAAGCGCAACATTAAAATTCGCGGAATAAAAAAACAGGCTTAAAGCCTGTTTTTTGTTTAAAAATAAATTTTATTTTATCTCAAAACTTCCCAGCTCTTTCACTGTCTCGG
>JAYEJU010000063.1 GCA_034660655.1 Patescibacteria group bacterium
AATATTTATGTTTTGTGATTGTCCAAAAATGCTTAAAATATTTTAACATATTTATTTTTTTAAAATAGATGGATATCCACTAATACTCCGACTATTATACAAACAAATGAATTTATATAATTATTTTAGTTATTGATTAAACTTGGTTGAATTGCTTTTAATCTTTCTACACCAACCTCACAGTATTTCTCTAACATCTCAATACCAATAAATTTTCTGTTTAATTTCTTACAGGCAACAGCAGTAGTAAAACTTCCAGCAAATGGGTCTAAAACTAAATCTCCTTCGTTTGTGTAAGTTTTTATTAGATATTCAAACAAGGCTACTGGTTTTTGAGTTGGGTGGAAATTTTTGTTTATACTTTTATTTATTTTAATTATCGACTTTGGATATCTTGTTCCATCATCTTTATTTCTAATTCTTAATCCTATTCCCAAGTGAGTTTCCTTTTTTTGATAGCTATTATTTATAGTTTTTCGTTTATCAATTTTATGTTTTGCAACTAACCATTTTATTGGATTATAAATATGTTTGTTTCTTGAAAAAACTAATATATTTTCGTGATATTTAGCTGGTTGATATTTCAAAGACATAAAATTACTTGCTTTTTGTTTTTCCCACATCCACTCATACTTAAACCACTTCAAATTGCTCATTACTAATTTACTGGTAAAAGGTTGAGAGGCGGTAAAAACATAAGCGGCATTATCTTTACCGAGAGGTTTCAAGGCTTTCCAAAGTTCATTAAGGTCAATTAGCTGTTTATCCCAATCACACGCTGTCGTGCCAGTTAGCCGTAGGGCGGGTCGGTGAGAACCAAATCTATGGTTTTTTCACCAAGAAACCCTAAAACATCAAAACAATTCGCATTGTAAATGCTTATACCATTTTCAATGTCCTCGTAATAGGGTTTCACCCGCCCTACGATATTTTCTCTTTCATTATTCATAATAAATAATTATTTATATTATTTTTAATTTTATCCCATTTTCATTATATACCAAACACACGCTGTTTGTTAAGTAAAATATCTGTCAAAATCAAATCAATAGACTTTACTTTAAGCGTAGGTAGAATATCAAAACAGTCATTATTATATATTGTTATTCCATATTTATCATTTTTTTTGATTATTGGTTTTTTCATAACTTTATACCACAAAACGCAATTCACTATCGGCTATAATCGCTAAACCATTGCCAATAAACAAATTGCGTTCTATGGGTTTAGCGATTAAATTATATTTTTATAATAGCATAAAATTATTTCATTGTCAAATAAGTTTTATCTCTTTTTGTTTTATCATTTTTATTAAAATTTCATTTAATTTTTTTATAAAAATTCCATTTTTTGTTTTATAAAAAACAAGTCCAGTCAGATGTTCTTCTTCCTTTTCAAAATAATCGTATGAAGCGAAATAAAGCAACATCTGCAATTTCTTTTCTGACATTCCTCCTAACTTATTAAGAAAATATAAAATTATATTTTTTGTTTTTTCTTCATTTAATTTTGGTTCTGAA
>JAYEJU010000064.1 GCA_034660655.1 Patescibacteria group bacterium
AACGCGAAAGATTATGTTGATTATATTGGCAGATAATTAAACAAGCTTAATTTTTTTATTTCCTTGCAAAAAATTTTTTCCGTCTGTTTGTTTTTTCCCCTCAACCTGAATTTTTTCTAGAATAAGGGTTCCTTGACCGCATTGAATCGCGGTTTTTTTATTTGGCAATAAAAACAGCTCTCCTAATTTCCTGCTTTTGTGTTTTTTATTTAGAATTGAAACTTGAATAATTTTTACTCTTTTTCCACTTTCCATACGGCTCCAACATCCAGGCCAAGGATAAAGAGCGCGAGTTTGAGCTTCTATTTTTTTGGCTTTTTTATTCCAATTAATTTTTCCGTTGTCACGGGTTAATATTTTTGTGTAAATCGCTTTTTTATGGTTTTGTTTTCTTAATTTTATTTTTTCATCAATATAATCCAACAAAATTTTAATTAAGAGCTCAGCTCCTAATTCAGAAAGCTTATTTTGCAGTTCTGAAAAATTTTCGTTATTTAGAATATATTTTTGGCATTTGATTATTGCGCCGTGATCCATCTGATTATCTGTAAGCATTATACAAACTCCTGTTTGCTTGTCATTGTTTAAAATAGCTGTTTGAATAGGGGAGGGACCGCGGTATTTTGGCAATAAAGACGGGTGGACATTTAAACAGCCGTATCGCGGAATATTTAAGATCGCTTGCGGAATAATTTGCCCATAAGACGCCATTATAAAAATATCAGGATTTAACTTTTTAATTTTATCTTTTATTGTTATTATTTTACGCGGTTGCAGTATTTTTAATTTATATTCTTTTGTTGCTATTTTTATTGGAGAAGAAGCTAAAATCTTTTTTCTCCCAGCCGGCTTGTCAGGCTGTGTGATCACAGCTATTGGCAAAACTATCTGCTCTTTAATTTTTCTTAATATTGGAACCGCAAACTCTGAGGTTCCAACAAAAATAATTTTTAATTTTTTTATTTTTTCTATTTTTTCTTCTTGATTAATATTTTTAAGAATTGCCAAGAAATACGCCATTTTATTGTCTATGTCTTTTTCTTTTACAAGCCCCCAAATTCGCCTTATGTATTGATTATTGTATCTTTTGCACAGGTTCATTAAAATCGCGACATCTTTTCTGCTTTTTAATTTTCCAAAAGATTCAGCTATTTCCACCGCCAAAAGCTGATGCAAAGTTTTTGGCCCGCGCTTGTCTTGTTTTTCTTGTTTTATTTTGTTTTTGATTAAATTTTTCAAATTTTCAGACATAAAAATTTTCCCCATTTGAAAAAGGGGGATCTGCCAGCCGGCGGAAGGGGATTTTAAAATAGAAACTATAATATAATCTAAAAATCCTCCAGCCTCCTTTTGCAAGAAAGAACTAAAAAAATTTAAATCGTTTTAAAATTCATTACCAAATAACCTACACCGAATGGAGCTTCATAAGATAAAAATTGAGGTTCGCATTTTATTTCATTTAAAGCGCCTGCGAGAATCACAAACGATCTTAAACCGCATTCTTTTGCTTCTTCTATTAATTTTTTATCTAAATTCAATAATTTTTTATATTCGCGCTTTTCCAATATTGATATTATTTTTTTGTCAAAAATTTTACCTTTTGGAGAATACTCAGCTGGCGCGCCTATTGTTAAACAATGCGACAAATCACCAGATGCTATTAAGGCAATTCTTTTATTGCTGCGCACAATTGTCTTTTTTAAATATTTTCCAAATTCAAAATGGTCGGGATAATCTAAAAGAGAATAGGCTATAGGCACTATTTTAATTTTTGGCAAATTTTTAGCAAGATAATAAAGAGGAACCAATGTTCCATGGTCAAGCGACGGCTCATTTATTAATTTAATCGGCAAATTTTTTAATTCAGCTCTTACTTTTATTTTGTTGATAAAAGTAATGTCTGGTTCAAATTCAAATTTACTGTCCAAATCACCGAAATTTTGAAAATCGCCGTAATATTTTTCACTAATTTGCACAATAAAAGCATCTGCTTGCACTAATCCGTGCGGAGAAATAATAATAATAATATCTGGCTGTGAAGCGTAAAGTTCGCTTGCGAGACGCTCCATTGCTTGTTTTGTCTTCGCGATTTGATCTAAATTGTCTTTGCCAATTGATGGAATTAATATTGGCGGATGAGGGGTAATTGCTGAAAAAATTAACATAAAATTATAATAATTAAATTATAAATATTTTAAATCCCGGCGATTTTGACTTCTTTATTTTCTGAATCCAAATCTATTATCGCGCCTATTAAATGAATTTCCAGCGTTCTATTATTAACTTCAATTATATTCTTCCATTTATACCCTAAGGAATTAAAGGTTTTTTCTGAAACAATCGGTCTTTTATATCCATTTGAAATCACATAAACAACAGGGCTTGTTGATGATTTTATAAGTTCTCTGTCTTGAATTTTAACAGGAGCTGTTGTTGGATAATTTGCCAGATCTTCTTCTGAAACAGGAATTATTTTTTTGCTTGGAAAATTTATTTCCATTATTATTTTACTCCAGATTGGCTGTTTTTTGCCGTTAATAACAAAATATATACCGCCAGTCTTTTTACTTTGCAACAAAGCGCCTGCTGGATAAACATCTTTTTCTGTTATTTTATTGCCAACCGTATAATTTTTTAAATCAGCTTCTTTAACGTCAATTATTTCATCCGCGTTAAATCCGATTTTTCTAAACACTTCGCTTGATTCTACCTTTCTTACAACATCATCAACCAACAAATATGTTATTTTTTTAGAGCGGAGCAGTGAATAGTTAGAAAATTTAATTGGTTTGCCTATTTTATAAGCGTCTAAATCGCTTTGCTCAACATCAACAACCCTATCAAGAGAATATCTTGAAATTAAAGCTGATTTTGTAAGAAAAGGCCTTTTTTTGCCGTCCTGCAACAGATAAACTCCTTGTTCGCCTTTTTTTCTTAAAAGAGATCCGTCAGGAAAAATTTTGGCCTTAGAAGGAAAATAATCATTATATATTTTCCAAAAATTATAATTGCCGTAATAAACATGAGGCGTGTAAGTGTAAAGCGCGGCTGTCGCTTTATTCTCTGGCGTAACAATATCTATTGTTGCCGAGTCTGTATTATGGCGTTTAAAAATGTAAGTTTCTCCAGTTTGATATCTATTTGGATAATCTTTTGGGTCATCGTCTAAATATGCCCTAAATTGAAGGTACGCGCTATTTATCTGCTTAAAAAAACTATTCCATCGCGGATTACATCCTCCGCTGTCAGGGCATCCATAGCCTAAAGCGGCGCTTAATTGCCTTTCTGTCGGCGTTGGATCTGTAATTAGGCTTTGTTCTTTTTGTAACAGCGTGAGCATAAATTGAGGATTCAATCTGTTTTCTTGCGATAAAGTATAAATTACTTCCGATGCCTTTCTCTGTTCCCCAGCTTTATCTTCGCAAACATAATTTTTTAATATTCCTTCTCGTTGGTTTAAAAAAATTTCAATATCTTTAAAATCCATTGATTTATAATTATTCAGCTCTTCATCAGACAAAATATAATTAGGATCAAATGTTGTTGAGGCAATTGATAATAGGGGAGAGAGAAAATAGCTGATCGTGAATAACACAATAAAAGTTTTTTTGATTGGCATATTTTTTAATTTTAACTGTAAGATATACTAGCGTTGTTTACACTTTTTGTCATTCCGGAAAATAGATTTTCTAAGCGAGCCTGCGATCTTTTAGAAAATCATTTATCCGGAATCTATAGCTTCAATTGATTTGTGGTTATATATAGCGTAGATTCCGGATAAGTTAATTTCTTACGACTCGCAAGCTCGTCAAGAAATTATACTTTCCGGAATGACAACCAAGAAGAATTTTTCAAAAAGTGTAAATAAGGCTCTTAATTCTTACATCTTAACTTAATTTATCTTTATCATAATAATAGCAAAATTTAATTTTAATAGCAAGACAAGTCATATAAGCATATAAACAATTAAATTATTAGTCATTAGTCATTAAATTTTAAACATTTTAGTAAAAAAAGAGACAACATAATGGCCGTCTCTATAAAATAAAATATTTTTTAATCTAAATTTAATTACAGGATCCAGAGGCGTTAGCTGACACTTCGCCAAGTTTTTGCTCGCATTCTTTAGGCTGTGTGTTAAATGCTTTGCAGATTGCTGTTTTATAATTTTCAGGAGCTCTTCCGCCTTGATACTGTATTCCGTTTATGACTAAAGCAGGAGATCCTTTAATACTATATTTTTTATTTAATTCCACCTCTTTTTCTAATAAAGCCTCAGCTTCACTGTCTAAACAAGAGCTTATTTTAGAAATGTTAATTCCTAATTTTTCAGCTGAATCATCCCAGCAATCATTTATATTTTTCAAATTACAATCTTTATTCACGGCGTCAATATAATCCCAAAACTTACTTTTGTTGTATTTATAAATGCACATTTCCCTGACATTCTGTTTTAATTCATCAATTCCGTGCATAGAACAATATTTATCGTCTTTGTCCAAACAAAGTTCTGGCCCTCCGCCTTTATAATTTGAATAAATTACATAATGAGGCTCAATTTCAACGCTGTTTGCTAAAAGCCGCGCTACTGGAGAAATCCCGTCTTCGGCTTGATTGCCAAAAGGGCAGTAGCTCATTGTGAATAATTCAACTTTCGGCTTATCTGTTTTAGGGGTATCAACCGTTGGCTGTTGTTGATTATTAGTTGCCTGTTTTGCTATTTCAGCTCTTTTTTCTTCTATATTAATCGCGTCTGGCAAAAATAACTTTCCGTCTTTTGTAATATACAAAGTTGATGTCGCTGTTTTGTCGCTTTGATTTGTAACAAGAGCTGTTATAGCGTATAATCCGCTTTTTTCTTCGCTGTTTGTAATTTCTATATTTTTAATCCCTCTAGAATAAACTTCATTAATAAAATCTTTTAATTCTACTCCTGCTTCTTCCGCGTTTATTGTGTTTGCTTTATTTTTATCTGTTATAATATTTTGGACATTGCCTTTGTTAATCAGCAATATTACTATTACTATTAAAAGAAAAACAAATAAAATCATCCAAAAATTAAAACCTTTTGTTTTTTTTGTTTTTGTTTTTTTTGTTTTTAACGATTTCAGTGATGTATAATCGCTCATAAAAATATAAATTTAAAATAACAAATAGAAACAAAATATTATTTACTATCTGTTTTTTTTAATTATTTAGATTAAATATATTTTATATTATAATACAAATTTTTATTTTTGCAAATTTCAACTGGCTTGTTTTAAACTTCTTATAATTTCATCGATATTTCCTTCCATAATTTTTGGCAAATTATGCCATGTTTTTTTGATTCTATGGTCAGTAATTCTATCTTGCGGAAAATTATAAGTGCGAATTTTTTCACTGCGATCTCCGCTTCCTATTTGCGATTTTCTTTCATCAGCAAGCGCTTGATGCTCTTTTTCTTTTTTATCGGCAAGAACTCTTGAACGCATTATTTGCATTGCTCTTTCCCTGTTTTGAAGCTGTGATCTTTCGTCTTGGCATGAAACAACAATATCAGTCGGGAGATGGGTAATTCTTACTGCTGAATATGTTGTGTTAACGCCTTGTCCTCCCTTGCCAGACGCGCAAAATGTGTCTATTTTTAAATCTTTCGCGTCAATCTTCAAATCAACTTCTTCAACCTCTGGAAGGACAGCAACAGTTACGGCTGATGTGTGAATTCGCCCGCTTTTCTCGGTTTCTGGAATTCTTTGCACACGATGGGTTCCTTTTTCAAATTTCAAATATCCAAAAGCATCTTTGCCGTTTATAGCGAATATTATTTCTTTAAAACCTCCAATTCCAATTGGAGATGAATTTAATATTTTTATTTTCCATCCTTTGTTTTCACAATATTTGCTATACATTCTAAAAAGATCAGCCGTAAACAAAGCTGATTCGTCTCCGCCAGTTCCGGCCCTTATTTCCATTATCACGTTTTTTTTATCAAATATATCTTTTGGCTTGAAAATTTCAGTTAATTCTTTTTTAATTTTTAAATTTTTTTTCTCTAATTCTATTAATTCTTGTTTCGCCATTTCTACTAACTCTTTGTCTTTATTATTCATTGCTTTCTTCATTTCTGTTATTTCGCTTTCATTTTTTTCTAATTCAATTATTTTTTCAAATTTTTCTTTTAATTCAATAAAATCTTGGGAAATCTGTTTATATTTTTTTTGGTCAGAAATTATAATAGGATTTTGCAAATCTTTTTCAATTTTTGAATATTCTTGCTTTATTTGTAAAATTTTTTGCTTGTTTAACATAAAATAAAATAAATTTTTATATTAAAATTTATTATATCTATTAACATAAATTGTATTATATGCAATAGTTATTATAATCAACAAAAATTTAAAAGGAGGTTTTAGATTATGATCATGGCAGCTCTTTTGAATGTCGCAACAACAAAGGCTGTTAGACCGTTTAATAATAATAAAATGCAGAAACATATCTGAAATTTTTTTACGCAAAAATTATTTTTTAGATTTTTTTACAATCTGTTTTTTTGCCCTAACAGCTTTTTTAATTTTTTTGCCTTTTCTGCTTTTTGCTATTGTTGCTTTAACAGCGACTTTTTTCTTAAATCTCTCAACATTTCCAGCTGAATCAATTAACTTTTGTTTTCCAGTATAAAAAGGATGGCATTGGGAGCATATTTCAGTTTTTAATCCTTTTTTAGTTGATCCGCCAATAAAAACAGCTCCGCACGAGCATATTATTTTTATGTTTTCATGATATTTTGGATGAATCTCTTTTTTCATAAATGAATTTAGTTTATTTATAAATTGTTTATATATTAGTATAAAATAAAAATTTGTCAATTAAGCTGTCAAATTCAGGTTATTCAGATATTTTATATTTGAAAATAACATTTTCGCCTTGACCAATTATTTTATATGAATCAGCTGTTTTTTTCGCTTCCTCAGACATTTCTTTGAATTTCCACCAATAATTGTTAATTACAAAATATCCTTGTTTAACATTCGCATTTTCCATCGCTTTTATAATATATTCTTTTTTTGGCGAATCATTCACCATTTCTAAATAATATTGATATAAATACGAGCTTGTCGGGATTGAATAATAAAATTGGCTGTCAAAATATTTTTTAAAGCTGAATTCTTTAATCGCGGAAGCTGAAACTTGCTGATTGGATAAAACTATAAAATCATTTCCTTGAGCGTCATTTTCAATCCATTTTACGGTTTCAATGTCAGCGTCTGTGATATTAAATAAACTGCTTGTTTCATAATCGTCAGCGCGCGGATAGCTTATGTAAAAAGACGATGTAATTAAGCCTGAAATTAAAACAATAAATAAAATTTTTAAAAAACTGTCTTGTTTTGTTAATGCTTTTAAAAATTGCATAAACCCAAAAAGTACTATGGGGTATAAAAAGTAAAAAGAGATTTGTAAAATTCTTTGGGTATAATCATTTTGTTCATAGTTTATTAAAAAATCAAAAGAAAACAAAAATTTTAAAATTAAAAAATTAACAAAAAGAATTATAAAGGTAAAAACATAAGGCAAAAACAGTTTTAATTTTTTGTAATAAAATAGAACAATAATTATGCTTGAAAAAAATATTATTAGATAAAAATTAAGTTTGTAAAAATAAGCAAAGTCAAAAAACAAATTAAAATTATTAACAAAATAAAATTTTAAATTATAAAAACAAGATAACAACTCGTCCTGTTTTATTAAAGAAAAATTAATTTTCAGCCCTGACAAAAAAGAATTAATTAAAAAAATTGAGGGGATACTTATTGAACCCAACAATAAAAAAAGAAATAAAATAAGTTTTTTAGCGCGATTGCTAATTTCTGATTTTTTAAGAAAATTTATTAATAATATAAAACTTAAAAAAATCAAAACTGGAATTCCAGCCAGCGGATGAATTGCTAAAGTCGCTAAAGTTAAAAATATTAATGGCAATAAATATTTTTTTTCTCCATTTATATATGGCAATGCTAAAAAAATTGTTATTAAAATAAACAAATTTGCCAAATTTTGCGGAGTAGTAACAATAAATGATCCAAAAGGAAATATTAAAAATATTAACGGCAAAGCAAAAAGAATATTTTTGTTTTTAGACAAATTTTTAAAAGATTCATAAATTATAAACGGCAAAAACGCTGAAAACAGAATTATTACTAATAATTTATCGATTATTATATGTGAAACCACAAATATTTTTGACAAAACAACAACTAGGGAATATTGCCCTAAATAATACAAAGGTTTTGGATAAATAGCTCCTTGTTCAATAATAACTTTTTCAGTCGCCTGATGGATGAATTGGTCAAATCCGTATCCTAATTTATAGACAATAACAGCAACTGAAGATGAAACAAGAAAATGCAGAAATATAAGAATTAAGCATTTTTTTCTTTTTGACGACAAAATAATCAGCAAGAGAATTAAAGTCGCGATAAAATAAAAAATAAAAAAATCATTTGGAATAATTTTCCACGGCGATCTAATAGCAGATGTTGTTTGAAGCGCGAAAACACAGTCAAACAGTATAAATACAAAAAATAGATAAGCAAAAATTAAAATTTTTCTAATTAAATAATTAATTTTTAAAAAAACAGAATATTCAACAAAACGATTTTTTATAATAAAAAATTTTTCTTGATAAGGGATTATACAGACAATAATAGCTGTAATAATTAGCGTCAGAGCAATGGCGAGATTATCTAATTTATAAAAAAAATAAATCAGCGCGCCAACGAAAGAAACTATTGACAAAATTAATAAAATAGAATAAGGTAATTTAATCAGCATTCTTTTGGACAGTTTTTTGCTTAAAAGAAAAAAATAAAGCATTCCAAAAATCACGCCGATTATGGCGCTCTTTAACAAAAAAATATTTATTAAAATAAAAAAAGTTGTAAATATTAATAACATAAAAATATAGGAGGGTGTTATGGAAAGGATTATTATGTTTGATGAGAAAGAAGAACAAAGAGAAAAGATAGAGGAAATAAGTAAAGAAATTTTTGCAAATGTTTTAAAGGAAATATTGCAAAAAATTGATTTTTCATTATTTCAAAATCTTTTTTCAATGTTGAATGAAACTGGTGAGGAAGATGATGTTTCCAGAAAATATATAACGGAACTATTTTTTCAAGAATGTAAAAAGGTCGCGCCTGGAGTTTATCACGGCACTATTGCTTATGTAAAAGAGGAAAATAAAACGGCAACTAAATTTTTGGAATATCTGGAAAACGCTGGAAGTAAATGTTTTTCCGCAATGAACGGATTTTGTGTTGATTCTCTCAATGTTATTCCTGATTGCAAAAATTGTTTTTATAAAGAGATTTGTGAATCTAAAACAAAAAATATTTAAAGATTGTCAAAATTATTAACATCATAAAAAGGAGAATTCTAAATGTCTATATCATTTAATAATTTTTTTCAAGTAGCAAGAGACGAGGAAAGGATTAAGAATGTTGGAAAAAATTTTTGCGATATTTGCGATAATATGGTTGCGACAATAATGCCGTATATCAAAAAAGTAATTGAGGAGGTTCCTGAAATTAAGGATGATCTTAGAAGAAGGGATGCTTATTTAATTAATATTTATACTGAGAGGTCAAGAATAATCTCTATAATTGATAAAATTTTGATCAAAAATTTTGAGAATTACAAAAGATTGCCATCCTCACAAATAGATACTTTTTTAGATGTCGTATCTGACAGATTGGAGGGGGCAAATTTGGGTTTTTGTAACGGAGTCTGGCATAGGAGCCGACAATATTGCTGGAGTTGCCGGTTAAACAATCTTTGTACTTCTAAATTTAAAAATTATAACATTAAAAATAAAAATCAAGTTTCATAAGATTTTTATTAACGGCTTGGCTTGTTTCGTGTTTTATTGCGGAACAAGCCTTTTTTATTTGCCAAAATTATTTTGTTTGATAAACTTATAATATATAAAAATAATATAATAAATCTAATGTCATTCTGAACGATAGCGAAGAATCTACTTGAATATTCATAATATAATCAACATTCACGCAGATCCCTGCCTGACGGCAGGCAGGCTTAGTTCGCTCTGCTCGCTCATGATAACAAAAATGTGTGAACAAATTCATTAAAAATAATTGGCAAATACTCTCTCTTCTTATTTTGGCAGGAATTTTTCTGTTTGTCTATTCTTTTTTGTCGTTTTCAACGCTCAACAGCGATTTAAGATTTAATTCTCCTGATGAAACAGCGAATTATTTTTTTGCCAACAGGTTTGTTAAAACAGGGGAGATGGCTTATTATGAACCTCAAAATTTATTAGTTGATGATATTATACGTCCGAGATCCTTGAATTCAATCAATGGAAAAGTTTTGCCCGTGAGCTTTCTGGGAATGATTTTATTATATGGAAGCATAGCTAAAATTTTTGGCGTATGGATTATTTTATTTCTAACTCCGTTTTTAGCTGTTGCTGGAATTCTGTTTTTTTATTTTTTCATTAGAAAAGTATTTAACAGCAACATAGCTTATCTATCAAGCTTGTTGCTGTTTTTCTGTCCGGCTTATTGGTATTATAGCGAAAAAGCAATGTATCACAATGTTGGATTTGTTGTTTTTTTAATTATAAGTTTGTTTTTTTTATTAAACAAAAAATTCAAATTAAATATATTAATATCAGGATTTTTTTGCGGAATAGCTTTAACATTCAGAACATCTGAAATTTTTTGGATCGCTGGCACTTTTATTTTATTATTTTTTTATTATAGAAAACAAATTAAAATTAGCAAAATAATTTTGTTTGTTCTTGGAATTTTAATAGCATTGTCTCCTGTTTTTTATTATAATCAAAATCTTTATGGCAGTCCGTTAGCAAACGGTTATTCTATCGGTCAAAGCGCATCAGTTGACAGCGGGACAAAATTATCTTTTTTATTTCCATTTGGAATTGATTTTAAATTAATAGTAAAAAATTTTTATAATTATTTTATAGTTTTATTCTGGTTTTTATCATTGCCAGCGATTTTAGGAGCAACTATTTTTTTAAAAAGCAAAAAAACAAAAAAGCAAAAAGCGTATTTCTGGCTTTATGTATTTGCTTCAATTTGGCTATTAATTTGCTATGGGAGCTGGAGCATAAAGGATAACATAAGTTATAGCGATATTACGATTGGAAACTCTTACGCGCGATATTGGATTTTGATTTATGTTTTTGCCTTGCCTTTTATGGCTATTTTTTTAAAAAAGCTTTATTATTCAGGATGGATAAAACAAAAAATCGCTTTTTTGCTAACTATTATTTATATTCTGTTTTCTGTTAATGCTGTTTTTTTTGCGAATGAGGAAAGCATTTTAAATGTTAGAAAAAATATATTAACATATCAAAAAACATCGAAAAATATTTTAAGCATTACTGAAAAAAACGCGATTATTATCACTGAATATGGAGATAAAATATTCTTTCCAAAAAGAAAGGTCATAAGTTCTAAACATAATGATTATTCTGTTTTTGCGAAAATAAGCTGCCTTAGTGATCAAACGCCTGTGTACTATTATCATAATTTATTAAAAAACAAGGATATTGAATACATTAATGCAAGAAAAATAAGCGAATATAAACTAAAACTAATTAAAGTGTCGGATGGATTGTATAGGGTGATTGATAATAAATAAATCAAAAATCAAATCTCAAAATACAAAATGACAAATTAAAATTCAAAATTTTTTATTTTATTTATTGTATTAATCCTTTTTTGCATTTTAAATTTATATTATTATGTTTAATTTAAAAATAACTTACTGGTTAATTAGAATTTTTTTAATATCATTGCCGATATTGGCTTTTGTTTTTCTTATAAACAAAAATTTCGCGTTTTCTGGAAAAACAGAAGCAATTTATAATTTTGATAAAAATAACCCAATAATTTCTATTTTAAAGCCGTCAGGAAGGGCGTTAGCGATTAAAAAAGACGAAAATAATGACTATTTTCAGCAAATTATTATTGATCCTGTTTATTTTGATCTGTGTTTGCCAACAAAATTCCAAAAAGTAAAATTGTTTTTCATTTATCAAAAGCCTGAAAATCAAATTTTAAAAATCGGACCGCAAATTTTTGATGATAACTGGAATTATTATCTGAAAGAATTAAAAAGTGAGAAAAAAATAAACGATTGGCAGACAGCTGAACTTAATTTTGATTTAAGTAAAGTTTTTGTAAAAAACAGAAAAGTAAAATTTATGATTTCAGCTCCTGATCTTGACAAAAGCGGAAATGAAATTAAAATTACAAGCATTAAAGCAATTTTAATAAAATAATGTTTTTTTATAATTTCCCTCTTTGGAAAAGAGGGGTTGGGGAGATTTTTAAATAATAAAATCCCCCTTAGTCCCCCTTTGCTAAAGGGGGAAACCGACGACCTTTTTCCAAAGTTGGAAACCCGCTTTTAATGAATTTTGTAATTCAAAATAATATGAACAAACCAGAAATTAAAATATTTTTTTTAAAAATTTTATCAGATGTTTTTTATATTTCTTTAATAACTTTTATTCTTTTTGCTATGTTTGAAATGTTACGCCCGCGATTTGTGTCTGCTTATTTTAATTTAAACGCGCTATTGATGATTGTTTTAATAACTGGTATAATTACAATAATAAATAATAAAAATGAAAATTTATGATAGCTGGAGTAATAATAAAAAAATTAAATAAATACGAAGACGAGCGCGGGTGGCTCACTGAAATTTATCGCCACGACGAAATTGATTTTATTCCCGCGATGGCATATGTTAGCGTTACAAAACCAAGCATAAAACGCGGACCCCACGAGCATGTTTATCAAACTGACTGTTTTATTTTTATTGGACCAGGAGTTTTTGAGCTTTATTTATGGGACAGAAGAGAAAATTCAAAAACAAAAGGAAAATCATTAAAAATAAAAGCTGGTGATGGCAATCCAACATTAGTAATTATCCCGCCGGGAGTTGTGCATGGTTATAAAGCAATTTCCGATTGCGACGCGCAATGTATAAATTTGATTGATAAATTGTACAAAGGAATTAAAAAGGATGACGAAATTGATGAAATCCGCTGGGAAGACAAAAAAGATTCGCCGTATAAGATAGATTAAAATGAAATTTGAATTTGAAAATAAAACTGGCTATAACACCCAACGCTTAATGCGTTTTTTGGGTTATTCGCTTTTTCATAACGCGTATATTAGAAGAGCAGGTGTTTCGCGCTATCCGCGTTTTCATATTTATCTTAAAGAAAAAAATAATCAGATTTTAATCAATTTGCATTTGGATCAAAAAAAAGAAAGCTATCAAAGTCATAAAGCGCATAGCGCTGATTATGAAGACAGCTTTGCGTTAGAAAAAGAAAAACAAAGAATTTTGAATTGCTTACTCAAAACTTCCTAAAATTACCTTTAGAATAATAATTTTATTTCCGCGTTGAACTTTTAACCCAATTGTTTGTTCAGGTTCATAAAAACTCACAACTTCACACAGAGGCAAATCCTCTGTTATTTTTATTGCGTTTATTTCAAATATAATATCATTTTCCAATAGTCCTGCTTTTTCTGCGGGAGAATCAGGAACAACAGATAAAGCATTATTGGAGTGTATCCAAGCGCCTTGTTTCCTTGGTAATCCAATAAATTTCTCTATAGTAGGGTTTAACATTGAATATCTTACGCCTAATTTTGGCCTGATAATTTTATCATATTTTTTATAGCTTTTCACGGCTTTATTAGCTGAGTTGGCTGGGATAGCAAAACCTACATTTTGTCCGCTTAATTCAGTAGCAACACTAACGCCGATTAATTCTCCATTAAGATTAATTAAAGCTCCGCCTGAATTTCCAGGGTTAATTGCAGCATCTGTTTGGATAATATTAGAGAGCGATTCTACTTTTCCCTTGCTGTCTGTAGCAATAAGATCACGATGCAGTCCTGAAATGATTCCTTTTGTAACAGAATTTTTATATCTTCCCATAGCGTAGCCTACGGCAATAACAGTTTGTCCTATTTTTAAATTTTGCGAATTAACAAATTTAATAACAGGTAAATTTTGCTCATCTATTTTTACAAGCGCTAAATCTTTTAAAGGATCGCGCGCTACAACTTCTCCATTATATATTTTTCCATTGTTTAAAATTATTGAATATTTGTCGCCAAAATCAACAACATGCTTATTTGTTAAAATCAAACCATCTCTACTGACAATTACTCCGCTTCCACCAGACACTTGCTTAAAATTAGCGTCTATTTGAGTCTGACCTAAATCATCAGTAATTATTTTTGTTAATTCTTCTGTTTTAATAATGCTTACGACTGATTTTTTTGCCTGATCAATAGCTGAAATTGTTTCTGTTTGTTCTTGAAATAAAATATTAGCCAAAACATTTTCGCGTTGTTCTGTTTTAATTAAAAACAGCGACAATGAAATTATTGCGATTGCTAAAAATGAGAATATGATTTTTTTAAACATAAATTTGATAAGTTATAAATAATTATAACTGCTAACTAATTCGGTAAGGCTTAATAATTTTAATTAGATAAATTTTTAAAAATTTTAAATTTTGGATTTCTATTGAATAACATAATGACTCAATGACTAAAATATTTATATGTTCAAATCTTCAAATGTTAAAGCGTTATTATATTAAAGTATTTGAATATTTATATTATATCATTATAAAAAAATAAAAAAAGAGGGCTTTGTAAAAAAAGCCCCCTGAACCGTTTAGCAAGTTTTAGAGAGATTAAATCACCCCTCCTAACAAAGTATTGCCTGTCCCGTGTTTTAGGGAACTTACTCCTGAATAAGAATTATTGAGAAAATTTTATATCGGATAAAACCAAACTTACGTTTTTATTTTTGATGAGAGCTAATTTTTCTTGAAGCGCTCTCTTTATTTTTTCTTTTAATTTTTTTGGCACACTCCTTATGTACCATGTTTGATTGAGCTTGTAATCTGAATTTCCAATAATTTCGGAAATTTTAATTAAAAGTTTTTTAGATTTTTTGCCTTTGATAATTTTGAGCCGTAAAGCACTCGCCGGCAGATTGTAACCTGCCCAACTTACTATTATCCCAATCTGGGAATCAGGCGTTTTTTTTAGCCAGTCAAAAATTTTTAGTGAGATCTCTTTTGTCTCATTTTCTTTTTGGAGGCGCAATGCCTCCTTCCTAATTTCTTCCCCTCGGATTTTAACCGTGGACAAAAAAATTAGATGAACTTCCCCTACAATTTTACTTATAGGGGCAGGGGCAGGGGTAGGGGTAGGGGTAGTGGTGGGTTGATTTTCAATTTCAAAAATTTGAGTTTTCATCGTTAATTTCCTTGTTTTTTGTCCTTCCCAAAATAAATTAGGTCGGACTGTTAACATTTAAATTTTTTCAAAAAGAGCATTTATACTATTTTCAGTGATAAATCATTATAGTATAAATATAAAAAATGTCAATAGACTTGTCGCGTAATTAGTTTTGTAACGAAATTTTTAGATTTTGAGGTAAATTTTTTCAAATAATTTTTTTAGCCTAACCTTAGTTAAGGTAAAAAAATTTTTGGAAAATTTGACCAACCTGCCTGCCGGCAGGCAGGAATATGGAAATTGCAGTAGAAATTAATTACACGACAAGTCTAAGAACTTTGACTTTAAGATTATTCTTTGTTAAAATACTTTTAATTAAGCAATTAAATAATCATACTATGATTAAATCCAATGAGCGGCAGGACAGGATTCAAAAATTAGAAAATTTAAAAAAATTAGGCATAGACCCTTATCCAGCAAAATGTAGAAGAGAATATAAGATCAGCGAAATAATTGATAATTTTTCTAAATTTAAAAAGAAAAAAAGCGTTTTTTTTATTGCTGGGCGATTGCGAAATATCAGACAGCACGGTAATTTGACTTTTGCTAATTTAGACGATGGGAGCGGAAGAATTCAGATAGCGATCAGCAAAAAAGAAATAGGAGCCGATGATTATAAAATTTTTATAAAAAATATTGATATTGGCGATTTTGTTCAAATCAAAGGCTCTATTTTTGTCACGCATAAAGGAGAAAACAGCGTTATTGCTTCTGAATTCAAAATTTTATCAAAAGCTATTTTGCCACTGCCTGATAAATGGTCTGGATTTACAAACAGAGAAGAGCAATTAAGAAAAAGATATTTGGATATTTTAATAAATTCAGAAACAAAAGAAATATTTAAAAAAAGAGCCATTTTTTGGAAAGTTACGCGAGAATTTCTATCTGAACAAGGATTTTTAGAAGTAGAAACTCCAATTTTAGAAACAACAACAGGCGGAGCAGACGCCAAACCTTTTGCGACACATCATAACGCTTTAGATATGGATGTTTATTTAAGAATTTCAGGCGGAGAGCTTTGGCAAAAAAGGCTGATGGTGGCTGGGTATGAAAAAACTTTTGAAATTGGCAGAATCTTTAGAAACGAAGGAATGGACAGCGAACATCTACAAGATTATACGCAAATGGAATTTTATTGGGCTTACGCGGATTATCAAGATGGAATGAAATTAGTTGAAAAAATGTATAAACAGATAGCTAAAAAAACTTTTAACACTTTAAAATTCAAAATAAATAATTTTAATATCGATTTAGAAAAAAAATGGGAAACATACGATTATTCAAAAACTATTAAAAAACACACTGGTATTGATATATTAACAGCTGATATAAAAGAGATAGAAGCTAAATTAAAAGAGCTTAGTGTTGAATATGATAAAAAAGGATTTAATATTAGCAGGGCAATTGACAATTTATGGAAATATTGCCGTAAAAAAATCGCGGGGCCTGGATTTTTAGTCGGGCTTCCTTTGGAAATTTCACCTTTAGCGAAAAAAAATGTTGATAACCCAAAAATTACACAGCGTTTTCAGCCAATTATTGCTGGTTCTGAATTAGGCAACGGATATTCTGAATTAAATGATCCATTAGATCAAAATAAAAGATTTAAAAAGCAGGCAAAACTCCGTGAAGCAGGCGACGAAGAAGCGCAAATGGATGATAAGGATTTTGTAACCGCTTTGGAATATGGAATGCCGCCAACCTGCGGATTCGGATTTAGCGAACGATTATTTAGCTTTCTTATGAATAAACCAGGAAGAGAATGCCAAATTTTTCCTTTAATGAAACCAAAAGATTAAAATTAATTTAAAAATTGCTAATGTCAAATACAATAAAAAAAGTGATGATATTTGGAACATTTGACAAATTTCATCCAGGACATATTAATTTTTTAAAACAATCCGAACAATATGGAGATTATTTGATAGTTGTTGTGGCGCGCGATATAACAGTAAAAAAATTAAAAGGAAAAGCGCCGAAATTTAATGAAGAAGAAAGGCAAAAAGAAATTATTAAAAGCGCTTTGGCTGACGAAGTTGTTTTGGGAAAATTTAAAAATAAATATAAATTAATAAAATATTTCAGACCCAATGTTATCTGTATTGGTTATGACCAAAAATATTTAGTCAATGGATTGTCAAAAAAATTAAAAGAGTTTGAAATGGAAAATATAAAAATAGTCCGCTTAAAAGCTTTTCAGCCTGAGAAATATAAATCATCTTTAATATAAGATTATTAGGATTATTAAGATTTTTAGAATTTTTAGGAAAAATAATTAAAAATTTGAAAAAAATTGTTTAAAAAAATTACTAAAAATATTTTAATGTTATAAAAAAATATGTTAGACATAAAATTTATTAGAGAAAATAAAAAACAAGTAAAAAAGGCTCTAAAAAATAAAAATCTTAATGTTGATATTGATAAACTTTTAGCGCTTGATAAAGAGAGAAGGGGACTGCTTGTTAAAATTGATGGATTACGGGCAGAAAGAAATGAATTGGCAAAAGCTGGTAAAAAACCAAGTAAAAAACAGATAGAACAAGGAAAAAAAATTAAAGAAAAAATTTTAAAAATTGAAAAACAACTAAATAAAATAGAAGATGATTATAATAATTTAATCTATTTAGTGCCAAATTTATATTCAGACGACACTCCAGTGGGACGCGATGAATCTGATAATAAAATTATTAAACAATACGGGAAAATTCCAAAGTTTGATTTCAAAGTTAAAGACCATATGGAGCTTGGGATTCTTCATAATATTATTGACACAAAAAAATCAGCTGTTATTTCAGGGACAAGATTTAATTATCTGTTTGGCGACGCCGTGATGTTGCAATTCGCGTTAGTTCAATTTGTTATTAATGTATTAACTGATAAAAAAATTATTAAAAAATTAGCAAATCAAGTTGGCAATCCTTTTGACAAACCGTTTATCCCTGTAATTACTCCTGTAATAGTTAAATCTGAAATAATGAAAAAAATGGACAGATTTGATCCTATTGATGATAGATATTATTTAAAAGACGATGATTCATTATTAGTCGGTAGCGCGGAACACGCACTTGGTCCTTTGCACATAAACGAACTAATGCAAGAAAAAGATTTGCCGATTCGTTATGTCGGTTATTCAACAGCATTTAGAAGGGAGGCCGGCACATATGGCAAAGATACAAATGGAATTTTAAGGCGACATCAATTTGATAAATTAGAAATGGAAAGTTTTATTCAGCCAGAATATGGATTAGTTGAACAGGATTTAATCATTGCTATTCAAGAATATTTAACACAACAACTAAAAATATCGTATCAACTTGTTTTAAAATGCGCGGGCGATATGGGCAAGCAAGATTTTAGAGCAGTTGATATTGAATGTTGGATGCCGGGACAAAATAAATACAGGGAAACACATACTTCAGATTATATGACTGATTTTCAATCAAGAAGATTAAATATAAAATATAAGACAAAAAATAATGAGAAAAAATTAGTTCATATGAATGACGCGACAGCGTTTGCAATCGGCAGAATTTTAATCGCGATTATGGAAAATTACCAGCAAAAAGACGGATCTATTGTTGTGCCAGAGGTTTTAAGAAAATGGGTTAGAAAAGATATAATTAAAAAATAAAAAAAACCACTGACCTTACGGACAGTGGATGTATATTTTGCTTGAATATTTTTTTAATTGTTTTTTTTATATTCCTTAGTTGTTTTCAACTCTGTCTTATATCCGCTTTTTTCAAGCGAATCAATTTTTTTTAAGAGTTCTGTCCTTGAAAATACAAAACTAATAAACGGTTCTCCTCCTTCCCATATAGGTGGGTTAACTAAAATTTCGTATATTTCAATTTTTTCCATTTTTGTTGCCTCCTTTTATTCTTTTATCCAATTTTTATTTTCAGTATAACATATTTATATAAAAAATCAAGAAAAATGTTTGAAAAAACTAAAAACATAAATTTATCTCCAATAAAAAAAATTGAAATAATGGCAAGCAAAATTCCTAATGTTGTTTCTTTGGCGCAAGGCGTTCCTTCTTTTGACACGGCTGATGTTATAAAAAATAAGACAATAGAAATGATAAATAAAGGAATTGTATCAAAATATTCTCTTTCTCCTGGACTTTTAGAATTAAGAGAAGCAATTGAGCAAGAGCTGGCAAAAGACAAAATGTTTTATGATTTTGAGACAGAAATTTTAATTACAGCAGGGGCTATTGAAGCAATCACCGCAACATTGCTTACTATTTTAGATAAAAACGACGAAGTGCTTATTCCAAGCCCGACTTATACTTCATATCAAGAAGCAATAAAAGTCGCTGATGGAATTCCTGTTTTTGTTGATCTTATTGAAAAAAATCACTGGGCATTTTCTATTGAAAATTTTAAAAAGAAAATTACAAATAAAACAAAAGCAATTCTTTTTTGCAACCCAAATAATCCAACAGGAACTATTTATACTAAAAAACAATTAATTGATCTGGCTGAACTTGCTGAAAAAAATAATTTATACATTTTAAGCGATGAAGTATATAAAGATTTTATTTATCAAGAAAAAGAGCAGAACGAATTCTTTAGTTTAGCGCAAATAACTGGACTAAGAAAAAAAATAATACGGATTTTTAGCTTTTCCAAAAGTCACTCAATGACTGGATGGCGAATTGGATTTTTGCATAGCGACGCCTCAATCGTAAAAGAGATATTAAAAATACATGACAGTTTAATCACTTGCGCTCCTGTTGTTTCGCAATACGCGGCTTTAGCTGCCTTAGAATACGGTAATGATGCGATAAAATTTTATAAACAAGAATATATTAAACGGCGCGAATTAATTTGCCAAAGATTAGACAAATTAAAAAAAGTTTTTTTATATCAAAAACCAAATAGCGCTTATTTTGTTTTTCCTGATTATTCTAAATTTTCTGAATTAGACAGCTGGAAATTTTCCATAAAACTGTTGGAAGAGGCGAGAGTGGCTGTGGTTCCAGGCATTGCTTTTGGCCCTAATGGTGAAAATCATATTAGATTATCATTTGGCAGAACAGAAGAAGATATAAATAAAGCGTTTGATAGAATGGAAAAATATTTTAAAATATAATTCCCCCCACTATTTAGGCCTGTCCCGCCGAATGGCGTGAGGAGGTTAGGTGGATTAAAAATAAAAAAATACCCTCTCTATCTCCCTCTACAAGGGGGGGAACAAAAATATGAAAAAAGTATTTAAAAAAATTATACAATTTTATCTGAAAATTCTAAGCGTGATTGTTTTAAAAAAACATAAACCTGAAATTATTGTTATAGCTGGAAGCGCAAATAAACATACAATTAAGCAAGAGCTTAAAAATATTCTGTCTGATAAATTTTCCGTTAGAATAGGACCAAAACATTACAACGCGGAAATTGGCGTTCCTTTAACGATTTTAGGGCTGGTAAGCGATAGCAGTGAAATTAAAATTTGGCTCCCGCTTATTTTTAAGGCAACAAAGATAGCTTTATTCAGCAAAACATTTCCTAAAAAAATAATTTTAGAATTAGGAATTAGCCATCCCAATGATATGGATTATTTTTTGTTAATTTTAAATCCAAAAATTGTTATTTTGACTGATATTACGCCCAAATATCTTGATAATTTTGGAACTCTTGATAATGAAGCGCGAGAGTTTGCTAAACTTGTTAAAAAGACAGACAATAATGGATTAGTATTATTAAATTATGATGATCTAAGGATTAAAAATTTAAAAAAATTTACTGAAGCAAAGGCTCTATATTATGGGAAAGGAAAGGGGAGCGATTTTAGAGCATTGGATATAACAACAGAAAACAATAAGCAAATATTTAATTTAAAATATAATGAACAATGTAAAAAAATCATACTGAACAAATTTGGTGTTCACTATATTTATTCTAAGTTAGTTGGCGAAGCAATTAAAAAATATTATAATATTTGATATTTTACGACGCTTAAAAATTTATGATAAAAAGAAAAAGGGATTATGCGCGGAAAAAATACTTTAATTCTCTTTTTAATAAAAAAAAAACTTTTTTAAATAAAAAAAAGAGAAAACAAAAAATAAAAATTATTTCATTTTTATTATTTTTTTTAATCATTGTTATTACAATAATATGTATTTTATTCAGCAATTATTTTACAATTAAAAATGTTGAGATAAAAGGGAATAAAGAAATAGAAAAAAGCCAAATTTTTTCTCATATAAATGACCTGTTAAATAAAAAAGTTTTATTTCTGTTGCCCAATAATTACTGGTTTATTAATGAAAAAAAATTGGATGATAATGTTAAGAATAATTTTAATTTGAAAAAAGCAATAATAGAAAAAAAATTTCCTGATAGATTGTTAGTTAATATTATTGAAAATAAACCAAAATTTATTGTTATAAATGAAAACCAAGACAAATATTATTTAATAGACGAACAAGGATTAATTATAAAGGAAACCAATAAAGAAAAAGTTGATAGTTTAAACAATTTATTAAAAATAATTGACAATGGACTAAGAATGGATTTTAACGATCGCCAGGTCATAACACTAGATGAAATTTTGTTTTTTTATAAAATATCTAATTATTTTGATAAAAAAGACCAAAAATTGGATTTTTTTGAAAAAAATGAATTCAACAAAATAACAGCTAGTTTAAACAATAATATTAAAATTTATTTTAATATTGATGAAAACATTAATGAACAAATAAATAAATTAGATGAAATAATAAATAAAGAAGATATAAAAGAATATATTGATTTAATGTATAATAATAAAATTTATTATAAGTAAAATTAAGTCATTGGTCATTGGTCATTAGTCATTGGTCATTATAAATAAAGTGTTTTTAAGAGTTTTGACGATTTAATGAATGTATAGTGTCGTTAAATGTATATTGTGCGACGCTATTTTTATTTTTGTCTTTGCTAATCATTGTCCTACCCTGTTTTTTTTAAACTAAAAATAAAATAAAAATTATTCCTATTTTTCACTTATTACATTAATCCCTTTTCTTTTTAAAAGCGCGACCGTAACACCATTTCCTTTAAGTAACTTACCAGAAAAAGTTCCGTCATAAGTTGCTCCACAGCCACATGACGGACTTTTAGACTTTGCAATAAATTCTTTTGCGTCAACTAACTTAGCAATTTTGAAAGCTTCTTCCGCCCCTTTTATAAATTGCTGTGTAACATCTTCCCTGTTTTTATTCAAAACCTTGCATTTTCCGTCTAATACATCTTCTCCTGTGCCACCTTGAATTTCTTGCGGAATTCTTGGAGTTTTTAATCCTCCTAATTGTTCTGGGCAAACAGGAATTGCTTTTCCTTGTTTAACTAAATTAATAATTTTTTGACAAGGCTTTGACTTGTCATTCCACATACAATTTATCCCTGCCAAACAGGCGCTAACAAGTTTCATAAATTTATTATTTTGTTAATTAAAATATAAAATGAACGCCATTGGTATTGCCAATGGCGTGATAAGTTTAGAGAATAAGTTACTTAAAATTCTATAACAGATGTTAAAAAAAAGTAAAATTGTGCGACACTCCCCTACCCTAAAGCCCAGGCATATACCCGCTTAATGGATCAATAGGAATTCCATTAAGCCGAACTTCAAAATGAAGATGAGCGCCAGTAGTCAATTTTCCAGCTCCTAAAGTTCCTGGCTTGCCTCCAACCCTTGCGACTTCTTGTCCCCTTACAATAAATTCATCTTCTTTAACTATAAATTTACTGATATGCCCGTATACTGTTGATATGCCATCGTCATGAATTAACATAAGATAACTATATCCATACCCATTATCGCGAACCCTTGCTACATAACCGCTAGCAGGCGCGTAAATAGGCGTTCCTTGAGCGGCCCTGATGTCTATTCCAGGATGTTCAAAAAGATGCCTAAAAGGATAAGTCGGGTCATGAAAATAAGCCGTAATTCCGCGTGAAGGATCAACGGGCCATGAAAGTTTTGATGAATCATCTAATACTTGATTTAATTTATTTCTTTTTTGCTCTTCAAGCAATTTTCTCTTTTCTTTTTCTAATTGTAAAATATCAGTATTAGCGTCAATTTGATCTTGCTTTGCTTTTTCAAGCAATCTTTGAAATATTTTTTCGCTATAATGGGTTGCTTCTAAAATTTCCGCTTTTGCTGATTTTTCTTCTTCTAAAATTTCTTTTTCTTTTTTTAATCTTTTATCTAATTTTTCTAAAATTTGTTTTTCGCGTTCTATTAAATCTTTATCTTCCTCTAATTTTTCTTTCAAGAATATAACTTCATCTAAAATATCTTTTAACTGGTATTCTATATCTTTCGTAAAAGTCAGATAATTAAAAAATTCAGAAAATGAATCATTAATCACTAAAACTTCTAAATAACTTTTTTGATCATTTTTATAAATTAATCTGATAAAATCAGCTATTTTTCCTTTATATTTTTCTATCTCACTTTTTTTAATATTTATTTCTAAACTTTTTTTCTCTATTTCATTTTTTGCCTGCATTATTTCTTCTTCCGTGATTTTGATATCTAATTCTTTTTTAGCGATTTTATTATTAAAAACAGATATCTGATCTTCTAAACTCGCAATTTCCACT
>JAYEJU010000065.1 GCA_034660655.1 Patescibacteria group bacterium
ACAAATTTTTATTCTTGATTTTATTTTATCTCTTGCTCCATTGTGGCGCTCGTCTTGCTCGTTTTAATCCTGGTTTTTTTCGTTCTTTTCTTCTTGAGTCTCTTGTTAAAAATCCTTGTTTCCGCAAAGGTTTTCTAAAGTTAGGATTTATTTCCAGCAACGCTCTAGAAATCCCATGCCTTATCGCCTCTGCCTGTCCAACTTTTCCGCCTCCAATTACTTTAGCCCAAATTTTTAATTTTTCGCCCTGCCCCACAAGTTTGAATGGAGCGTAAATAATATTTTGAAGATTTGTTGTTTTAAAATAGTCCCGCATCTTTTTTTTGTTTATTGTTATTTCGCCTTCGCCTTTCTTGTAAATTCGCACTTGAGCCGTTGCGGATTTTCTTCTACCAACAGCGTAAATATATAGTTTTTTATTTTTACTTACATTTTCTTTGCTGTCTGTTTTTTCGGTAATTTTAACCTTTTTCTCTTCTTTTATTGGCTTTTCATTTTTTTTAATTGTTTTTTTATCTGTCATATTTTAAATTTATTTTATTTTTAATCTTTTTATCATATCATTCCTTAATCTGTTTTTAGGAAGCATTTTATAAACAGCCATTTTTAAAATTTCGCCTGGATTTTTATCAAAAATTTCTTTCATTTTTTTTTCTTTTAATCCGCCAGGGTATCCTGAATGTCTGTAATATTTTTTTTGTTCTATTTTTTTACCGGTAAATTTTACATTAGCGATATTTTCAACTTCAACAAAACCGCCTTTATCTTGATTAAATTCAAAATCAGGATTATTTTTTCCGCGCAAAAAAGAGACTATTTGCGTCGCTATCCTTCCAATTGCCTGATTAGTCGCGTCTATTTTGTAAATTTTTCTATTTGTCATATTTTTATACAAATTCTATTTGAACTATTTCAGCGCCGTCGCCCTGCCTTTTTCCAATTCTTATAATTCTTGTGTATCCTCCTTTTCTTTCTTTATATTTTTTTCCTAACTCAAACGCTTTTTCAATTGCTTTCTTTTGAGGCAAAGTTTTAATTAATTTTCTTCTTGCGTTCAAATCTCCATCTTTCGCGACAGTGATCATTTTTTCAACCAAAGACTTAACGGCCTTCGCTTTTGCCGGCGTTGTTTTGACTTTTTCATAAATTATAACACTCGAAGCTAAATTTTTCAGCATCATTTCTCTTGGAGCTTTTTTTCTGTCTAATTTTTTAACTTTATTTCTATGACGCATAATTTATTTTTTTGCTTTTCCGCCAGCTGGTGGATTTTTTTTAATAGTTGCTTTTTTATCAACTGTTTTATCTTTCTTTTTTATTTTCTTTTCTATTGTTTTTTTTTGTTTCTTTTTTTCATCTTCTATTTTTATATTATCAGAAACAAAATTAAACTGTTCAATTAATATTTTTACTGATTTTTTTAACGCTTCCTGAGAAGTGATAGTTCCGTCTGTCTTAATATCTAAAATAATATTTTCATAATTTGTCATCTGTTCAACTCTAACGTTTTCTATATTTAATCCGACTTTTTCAACAGGACTGAAAAAAGAATCTATGGCGATTACTCCTATTTCCTTGTTCTGATCCTCTACTCTTTCTTCTACAGGCCAATAACCTCTTCCTTTTTTAACAAATATATCCATTTTTATTTTAGCTTTTGCGGAAGTTAGCGTTGCAATATGAGCATCAGAATCAGTTAAATCAACATCGCTTGTTGTTTTTATATCTTTGGCTTTTACTTCTTTTTTTCCGCTTACTTCTAAAGTTAATTTTACTTGCTCATCGGTGTGAATTTTGAAACTAAGCTGTTTTAAATTCAAAATTATTTCTACCACATCTTCCATAACATCAGGAATTGTGGAAAATTCATGATGCACGCCTTTGATTTTAACAGCGCACACAGATCCGCCCTCTAAAGAAGAAATCATAACTCTTTTAATAGCGTTTCCTATTGTTATTCCATATCCTGGATAACAAGGCCCAATAATCGCCTGCTCATTATTTTCGGCTATTTTTTTAAAAGTAATTTTTTGCGGAAGACTAATAATCATATGA
Organism: Patescibacteria group bacterium; assembly: GCA_034660655.1. Taxonomy (NCBI): domain Bacteria; species Patescibacteria group bacterium. The sequence goes on from JAYEJU010000065.1 coordinate 2,056, forward strand.
TATATTTATTAGTGGAGTCTTAAACAACCCCCTTTAAAATTAAAATTATCTTGAATAAAACTCAATAATCATTTTACTGTCAAAACTTTTTTCAATTTCTTCTATGCTTGGCTTAGATAAAATTTTTATTTCCATTTTTTCTTTGTCAAAAATAAACCAGCTTTGAATTTCTTGATTTTTTTTGTTTTTCAATTCTGCTATTATGTTTTTGAAGAAAATATTATCTTTTTTTGTTTCTTTAATTTTTATAACATCATTAATTTTAAGCTGGCAAGACGGGATATCTGTTTTATATTTATTAACGATAAAATTTCCATGTCCCACTAATTGTTTTGCTTGATTTCTGGATTTTGCTATTCCAGCGCGATAAATAACATTGTCTAAGCGCATTTCCAAAAAATTTATTAAATTTTCATTAACATTTCCTTTCAGTTTAATAGCTTTTTCGTAATATTTTCTGAATTGTCTTTCTAAAATTCCATAAATTTCTTTTGCTTTCTGTTTTTCACGCAATTGCAACCCATATTCTGTTATTTTTGTTCTTGTTTTTTTAGCTCCATGAATACCAGGAGCATAATTTCTTTTAATAATAGCGCACTTTGAAGACAGGCATCTATCGCCTTTTAACATTAATTTTTTTCCTTGTCTTCTGCAAATTTTACATTTTGCTTTTTTAATTGGCATAAATTTTAATTATTAAACTCTTCTTGGCTTGCGTTTTCTGCAGCCATTATGAGGAATCGGAGTCATATCTTTTATTGAAACAACATTTAATCCATTGATGTTGAGCGCTCTTACCGCGGAATCCCTGCCGGGACCGACTCCTTTTACGATAACTTGAATATTTTTTAGCCCGTAAATTTTTGATTCGTCAACTGCTTTTTTAACTATTACTCCAGCCGCGTAAGGGGTTGCTTTTTTAGGACCTTTAAAACCATTAACTCCAGCGCTCGACCAGCACAAAACATTTCCACTTTGATCAGTAAGTGTAACTATAGTATTGTTATAACTTGCTTTAATATAAGCTTTGCCACTTGTGACTGTTTTAACGGATTGTTTTTTTCTTGTTTTAGTTTTTGTATTTACTTGCGCCATTTTTATTTTTTTAAAATAGATTTGTCGCGAAATTAATCAAGCGACAAGCCTAATAATTAAGTTTTTTGAGCTACTGGTTTTTTACCGCTTATTGCTATACGGCGAACATTGCCCCTAGCGGTTCTGCTGTTGGTTTTTGTCCTTTGACCTCTTTTTGGCAATGACTTAATATGCCTTGTCCCGCGATAAGAGCCATTTTCTTTTAATCTTTTTATATTAAACATAATTTCTCTTTTTAAATCTCCTTCAACTCTGTGCCTTTTTTCAATAATTTCTCTTAATTTATTCGTCTCTTCTTCTGATAATTCATTTGTTCTCTTATTTGAATCAATTTTTGCTTCTTGAATAATTTTGTTGGCTAAATGCGCGCCAATCCCAAAAATATAAGTTAATGCTATATGAATTTTTTTTTCATTTGGTAAATTTATTCCAGCTATTCTTGCCATAAAAATATATAAATAAAATTAATAAAATCCTAAAAGCTAAAAGCTAACAAAGCCCTTCCTGCCGACAGGCAGGTAAAAGCTAAGTTTACCCCTGCCTTTGTTTATGTTTAGGATTTTTACAAATAACATGAACACGTTTTTTGCGCCGTATTATTTTACAGTCTTTGCACATTTTTTTTACTGATGTCCTAACTTTCATATATTAATTTGTATGATTTTATAATATCAATTTTTTTATAAAATTAACAAATAGTTAAATTAACAAAATTTAATTCGCATTTTATTTTGAGATGTCGGCTAAAATTTAGTAATATTAAAATCTATAAGTAATTCTGCCCTTGCTTAAATCATAAGGCGTCATTTCCATTTTTACCTTGTCTCCCGGAAGCAGTCTAATTTTAAACATTCTCATTTTTCCTGAAAGATGAGCCAAAACAGTATGTCCGTTTTCCAGCTCAACTTTAAAAGTCGCGGCAGGCAATAATTCTAATACTGTTCCCGTAACCTCTATAAATTTTTTACTATCAGGAATTTTTTTATCCTTGTTTTTTGCCATAAAAAAATTAAAAATCCAGAATTTAATTTAAAATTCTGTATTTGATTTGTATTCTAAAACAATTTTTTAAATATGTCAATAGATAATTCACGCATATATTATATTTCTAATTTTTCTTCAAAATATTTTTTTAATCCCGCAATTTTTATCCTTTCCTGCTTCATTGTATCCCTATCCCGCACGGTAATATCATTTTTTTCTAAACTGTCAAAATCAACCGTGACGCAATAAGGCGTTCCAATTTCGTCTTGGCGACGGTATCTTTTTCCAATATTTCCATTGTCATCAAATTCACACACATATTTTTGTTTTAATATGTCGTAAATTTCTTTTGCTTTTTTAACTAATTTTGGTTTGTTTCTTAACAAAGGAAAAACAGCGATTTTAACAGGAGCAATATTTTTAGGAAATTTCATTACTATTCTTTTTTCTTTATCAATTTTTTCTTCTGTGAAAGCTGAGATAAGCGTTGCTAAAATGCTTCTGTCAACTCCAAATGTTGGTTCAAGTATATGCGGAATATAACATTCATTGGTTTGAGTATCGCGATATTCAAGTTTTTCCCCTGATTTCTTAGAATGTTGCGTTAAATCAAAATTACCGCGATGCGCCATTCCAAATAATTCGCTAAATCCAAATGGAAATCTATATTCAATGTCAACTGTTTTTTTGGAATAATGCGAAAGTTTTTCTTTTGGATGCTCATATCGCCTAATATCTTTTTTTTTCGCGCCAAGACTTGTTATAAATTCTTCCTGCGCTTTTAGCCATTCTTCAAATAAAGACTTCCAATTTATTTTTGGGCTTATAAAATATTCTATTTCCATTTGTTCAAATTCACGCAAGCGAAAAATAAAATTCCCGGCGACAATTTCATTGCGGAACGCTTTTCCAATTTGTGCGATTCCAAAAGGAATTTTAACCCTCATTGAATCTAAAATATTTTTAAACTCAATAAAAATAGCGCCCGCTGTTTCTGGTCTTAAATAAACTTCTCCTTTAACGCCGTTCATTTCTGTTTTAAACATCATATTAAAATTTTTTACGCCAGTCCAATTTGATTTTCCACATTCTGGACATTTTATTTTTTCTTTTTTTAAAATTCCGTTCATTTTTTCAAGATTGCCCTCTAAATCTTTTCCTGTTGCTTCTTCAACTAAATGGTCTGCTCTAAATCTTTTTTTGCATTCCTTGCAATCAACCATTGCGTCATTAAAACCGTCAATATGCCCAGACGCTTCCCAAACTTTTGGATGCAAAATAATTGGTCCGTCAATTCCAATAACATTTCTTTTTTCATGAACAAATTTTTTCCACCAAAGTTTTTTAATGTTATTTTTTAATTCAACGCCATAAGGACCATAAGTATAAGTGTTTGCGAAGCCATTATAAATTTCCGAAGAATTAAAAATAAATCCTCTTCTTTTGCAAAGAGAAACTATTTTTTCCATTAGATCATTTTTTCCATTAGACATAAAAAATTTTAATTTAATTTATCATATAATAGTATCTTACTTAATTTTAGTTTAAATGTCAAAAAAAGAAAGGTTCATCTTGCGAACCTTTCGTATATTATGCTTTCTATATTGTTATTGCTTTTGTATATTTATGCTTAAATTGCATATAATATACGAATAGAATTGCATTCCCAACGGTATCAACTTGTTCATTATAATAACTTTCATCATCAAGTGAAAGAACAAAATCAAATTGCTCTTCAACAGCACACAGAAATTCTATAAACATTCTGCTACAGAAACCAAGATCATCAGAAAGATTGCTCTTTTTTTGTATTTTTTTTAGAGGAATTTTAAATTCCTTCATAAAAATATTCTTTAATTGTTCAAAAATTACATCAATGTTAATAATACCAACTTTTGCAAAATTATAAGAATGAACATTATTCATTTTCATGCCTCCTTTTGTTATTATATTTTTTTATTTTATTTCTAAAATTTTGTATTTTGCCTCACCGTTTGGGGTTGTTATTAAAAATTCATTTCCAACTTCTTTATCCATCATTGTTTTACCAAGTGGAGATTCATTTGATATTTTTCCATTTATTGGGTCAGCCTCATTAGATCCTGTTATTGTATATTCTTGGATGCCACTGCTATTTTTCACTTTAACAATAGAGCCTACACTAACTATTTTATTATTTTTTTGGCTATTGTCAATTATAACGGAATTTTTTATTAAATCATCCAGCTCTAATATTTTCCCCTCCATAAAAGATTGATCTTCTTTCGCTGAATGATAATCAGCATTCTCGCTCAAATCTCCCAATTCTTTTGCTTCTTGTATTCTTTTTATCAGTTCAGGGCGTTTTATTTTTTTTATTTCTTCAAGCTCTTTTTTGACTTTTTCTAAGCCTTCCGCGGAAATAAATTTTTTACCCATAGAATATTTAAATAAATAATAATATGTGAAAAAGTATATATTTTTTTAAAAATTATGTCAATACATTCTTACTACATTCTAATCCAAACCTTAATTAACTAAAAAAAGACATTTTTTTTGGTATAATTGTTTAATCTAACAAATTAACAATTAACCAATAAAAAGATGCCTTATAAACATATTACATCAATACAGCGA